>CAZHHS010000110.1:0-6556 GCA_964532395.1 uncultured Desulfobacterales bacterium
CAACTGAAGACCGCCGAGGTTGGCCGGAAACCCGTTCCACAAGTCCCAGGATCGAAAATAGACCATGAAATGGAGTCGTTCGTCGCTGATCCGGGTATCGATGTGGCGCAGACAGGGCGGATCGTTCAACAAGATGTCCGATGGGATAGATACCGTCATGGCCGCTTGATTGGTACCATAGCCTTTGGTCTTGTACATATCGATAACCGTTTCAATCTGATTGACGATATCCGCGCCGCTCCCGTTTCCATACCGCCATCCGGATAACCGCTCGCCATATGTATAATCTTCGTTGGGCTGTTTATTCGGTGTCATGAGATAAGGTAGATAGGTTTCCACATACCCCTCTTCCACCGGATTCGGAATCCCGAGCGCCGCCGGAATGTCGGGAATCATGGGTCTCACACTCGGGTACTTCACCCGAACCGTCACGTAATCGAACTCAAGTCGCTTCTGTCCCTCACAACTCCCGTGGTCGATTACATACTCGCGACCGGTGTCCTGCAACTCATATAGACATTGAAACCACGCATCCGGCAAATCCCGCGCCTCTATCGTGATCAACCTCATCTATCTTTCCTTCTCTCGAAAGGGATATGTGAATCGCCTACACACTCCCTAAATATCGAGTCGCTGAACCTCCAAGGCGTTTTTCTCGATAAAACTCCGCCGCTCTTCCACCTCCCCGCCCATCAAGACGGTAAACATATCGTGGGCTGCAAACATATCCTCCACCTTGACTTTCGAGAGACGACGCCGCTCGCTATCCATCGTGGTTTCCCAAAGTTGCTCCGGATTCATCTCACCCAAACCCTTGTACCGTTGAATGGAGATACCCTTTTTGGCATCTTTTAACAGGCTCGACAATAACTCATCCTTGTCCGACACCTCGATGGTCTCTTTCCCGTCCTGGATTCGATAGGGCGGCCTGTTTTCAGCCAGGGTGTCTTTCCACAACTGAAACGCTTTTTGAAAATCCGGATTCGATATCAACTCCAAATCGACCTTGGTCTTCGCAGACCCGTCCGGATCCCATTCCAAAACCAGCTCGTACACATTGTGCTCCTCATCTTTGACCAGTTTGGGCGCCTCATACCCCAAAGCGATAACCCCAGCCAGGAGGTCCTTCATATTCGATTCGTCCTCAAGTTGTGCCTTTCTTACAATTCCTCGTTCCAGCAAAAACTCAGTCAATGTTTCCGGATACCCCCGTCGATCCAATCGCTCCACCACCCACTTGTAATCCATCAATGTACCCAAGAACAGATAGAGTCTATCCTTTCGGATGGTTTTCTTTCCTGCCGGTTCCACCACCTTGGCGTCGCATATGCGTTTGATCAACAACTCGTTCAGGGTGCTTTCGTCCTTCACATAGATCGCACTTTTTCCCTTTCCCACCTTGAATAGGGGCGGTTCCGCCAAATAGAGGTGACCCCGCTCAACCAGATCGGGCATCATTCGATAAAAGAAGGTCAACAACAAGGTACGAATGTGGGATCCGTCCACATCGGCGTCCGTCATAATGATTACTTTATGATACCTTAACTTTTCGATATCATAATTGTCTCGACCAATGCCCGTACCCAGGGCCGTAATCAACACCTTTATTTCCTCGCTCTTTAACATCTTGTCGAAACGGGCTTTTTCAACATTCAAAATCTTTCCTTTTAGCGGCAAAATCGCCTGAAATTTTCGGTCTCTGCCCTGTTTCGCACTTCCCCCGGCGGAATCCCCTTCCACGATAAAGAGTTCCCGCTGATGGGGATCCGTGTATTGACAGTCCGCCAATTTACCCGGTAAAGAGGTTTCCGAAAGGGCACCGTTTTTTCGCGCAATGTCCCGCGCCCGCCGAGCCGCATCTCTGGCTCTGGCTGCATCCACTACCTTGCTGATAATTCTTTTGGCAACGCTCGGATTTTCCTCCATAAAGACGGATAAGCGTTCATTAATCAGCCCTTCCACCAAGCCCTTGACTTCCCAGTTTCCCAACTTGGTCTTGGTCTGACCTTCGAATTGCGGCGATTTCAATTTGATACTAATAACCGCCGTCAGCCCCTCTCGAACATCATCGCCGCTTAGTTTCGTCTTTAAATTCTTGGGGAGGTTGCTGTTCATCGCATAATGATTCATCGTACGGGTCAGCGCCGACTTCAAGCCCACCACATGAAACCCGCCTTCACGGGTATTTATATTGTTGGCAAAGGAAAAGAGCTGCTCGCTATATGTTTCGTTGTATTGCATGGCCAATTCGATGGAAACGTCATCTTTCTCCGCTTCCATATAGATCGGCTTTTTGTGGATCACATTGCGCCCCTTATTGAGATATTCAACGAAGGAAACGATACCCCCTTTGTAAACATACTCTTTTGTCTTTTCGCTTCGTTCATCTTCTACGACGATCTTGAGACCTCTATTGAGAAACGCCAATTCTCTTAATCGCTTGGAAATCAAATCAAAACTGAAATCAATTTCCGTAAAAATATCCGGATCCGGTTGAAACCGAATCTTGGTACCGGTTCTCTTGGTTTTTCCAATCACCTTAATTTCGGACTGTGTCTTGCCCCGTTCATAGGACTGTTGGTACACCTTGCCGCCGGCACGGATTTCAACCTCCAAAAATCTCGACAGGGCGTTCACCACCGAAACCCCCACCCCGTGGAGGCCGCCGGATACCTTATATGTGTCGTGATCAAATTTCCCACCGGCGTGAAGCTTGGTCATAACCACTTCCACGGCGGGAATCCCTTCCGTTTTGTGGATGCCCACAGGAATGCCCCGACCATTGTCCACCACGGTGATACTGTTGTTGGAATGAACGGTCACCTTTATGAAATCACAGTAACCGGCAAGGGCCTCGTCCACACTATTGTCCACCACCTCATAGACCATATGATGCAATCCCTCGGTGGACACGTTCCCTATGTACATGGAGGGTCGCTTCCGGACAGCACTCAACCCTTCCAACACTTTGATATTATTTTCGTCGTAAACCGCTTCCCTGTTTTTCATCTCATATCCTCATCGGCATCAATACACCCAGAAACCCGGGATCTTCGTCGCCGTCCACAATACACGGCGTTTCTCCGTCATTGAGGTTCAAACGTACCTCCTCACTCCGCATGGCGTTCAATGCATCGATAACATACCTTGGATTGAAGGCGATATCTATATCTTCTCCATCATATTCCACGGACATCACTTCTCGAGACTCTCCAATCTCCGGGTTGCTTGTTATGGTTTCCAATCGATTCTTTCTCAACTCACAACGAACACTCCTATACTTGCTCGACGAAAGTATGGACATGCGCTTTAACATCTTCAAGAATGCATCTTTATTAATCTTCATCACGTGCTTGGTCGATTTGGGAATCACCAGATTATAATCCGGAAATTCGCCATCAATTAAGCGAATGATCAGGGCTTCGGTGCTTTTCTTTAAAACGAAGTTACCTTCTTTCACCCCGATTTCTATATTCTCTCCTTCTTCCAAGGCCTTCATTATTTCCGTCAATCCATTTCGGGGTATGATCACCCCTTTTCTTAAAGAAAACCCCATATCCGCTTCGAGCGGGGCATCAATCCTGGAAAGACGATGGCCGTCTGTGGCCACCATGCGGAGCCGTTTTTGATCGCCCTCCACAATCTCTTCAAAAAACACCCCGGTCAGGTTAACCCGCCCCTCGTCAGCCAAAACCGCATATTGCGTCTTTTCAATCATATCGCGCAACACGTCACTATCCGTTGCAAAAAGTGTCATGCCCTCGATACTCGGTATACCTGGAAACTCATCGATGTCCATGCCGACGATATTGTACTCTACCTTTTCATCCGCCACTTGTATCCACTTGTTTTCCAACTCTTTTACCAATAACGCGTCGGATGGAAATTCTCTGACGATTTCAAAAAGTTTCCGAGAAGGAACCGCACAATTCCCGGGTTTGGCGTCGGTTACGTCGTATTGTCCTTCGAAGGCAATTTCAAGATCCGTCGCACTCATTTGTAAATGGTCGTTTTTTACCGATAGAACCACGTTGGAAGTAATGGGAATGTTACTCTTCTTTCCGGTTATTCCCTGAACTTTGCTTAGCGCCCTGGTGAATACCGTCTTACCTATTGTAAATTCCATTTCAGACTCCCTTTTATTTTATTATATTAGTAATAAAAACCATCATCATAAGGTCTATCAATATTGTAAAAAATGACTATAAGAATTTGATATGATTTATTAATTTTATTAATTTTATGTTCAAAAAACGGTCCAAGGCAGACCGTTATTCGTTGAACCACCACTTATAATCAAGAAAACGTGCAATATAGACAAGGATATGAACATTCCCATGTTAAAAACTTGTCGGATTACGATGCGAAATAGTCTTTTACCATCTTGATGGCACAAAACTCGCCACACATGGTGCAGACGTCCTCAGCGCCGGGGTGACTGTTTTTCCTATAGCTTTCTCCCTTGGCCGGATCGATTGAGAGGGCAATCTGTCGGTCCCAGTCGAGTCGTTTTCGTGCGGTGGCCATTTCGAAATCCCAAGCGGCGGCCCTCGTGTGCCCTTTGGAAAGATCTGCTGCATGCGCGGCTATTCGAGACGCGATGACCCCTTCTTTGACATCTGATATGCCGGGCAATTTCAGATGTTCCGCCGGGGTGACATAACAGAGAAAATCGGCTCCGGCTTTTCCGGCCAGTGCGCCGCCGATGGCACACGCAATATGGTCGTATCCGGCGGCAATATCGGTTACGATGGGTCCTAAAACATAGAACGGTGCCCCATGGCATAGCCGCTTTTGTAATATCACGTTGGTCTCAATTTGGTCCAGCGGCACGTGTCCCGGACCTTCAATCATTACCTGGACGTTAGCCTCCCAGGCCCGTTGGGTAAGTTCTCCCAAGGTAAGTAATTCCTCAATCTGTGCGCGATCCGTGGCATCGGCTATGCATCCGGGGCGCAACCCGTCCCCGAGGCTTAGCGTTATGTCGTACTGATGGGCAATGGCAAGGAGCCTGTCGAAATCGGTATAGAAGGGATTTTCTCTATCATGGTGCAACATCCAGGCGGTCAAGAAGGCCCCGCCGCGGCTGACGATGTCCGTTACCCGGCCTTGGTGTCGCAGTCGTTCCAGCGCTTTGCGTGTGAGACCGGCATGAATTGTCATAAAATCGACGCCGTCTTTGGCTTGTTCTTCGATAACATCAAAAAGAATGTCCGGGGTGATGTGGACAATCCCGCCTGATCTTTCCGCGGTTTCTATGGCGGCCTGATAGATGGGGACCGTACCAAACGGGAGCGTCGAAGCCTCAAGCAGAACTTTGCGGATATGAGCGACGTTTCCCCCCGTGCTCAGATCCATAACCGCATCCGCCCCGGCGCTTACGGCGCTGTGGAGCTTTTTCAATTCTTCGTCGAGATCGACGTGGTCCCGCGAAGTACCGATGTTGGCGTTTACTTTTATGGTTAAAGACCGTCCGATGCCTACGGGGTCTAAGTGACCGTGGTGTATGTTGGCAGGGATGACCAGCGTTCCTTCGGCAACATGATGTTGAACCGTCCTGGGGTCCAGGTTTTCTTGTTCCGCCACTTTTTTCATGACTTCGGAAACGACTCCGTCCCGGGCCAACTCAATCTGCGTCATTCCAACTCCCTAAAAAAACATGAATTAAATGCTTGTTCAGTAACGTGATTTCCCAGAGATCACCATGCCCCTTGGAACCCACTTAGCCTACCAAAAAATAAGAAAGAACACAAACACTTGTCTCCGTAAAAGACCATCGATACACTCGGCATGCGGTGGATTTAACGACGCCGAACCGGTTGACCATCCGGCGTTTGTCGGTTATGGTGCGTCGGTGTCAATCGACGTCCATCCGGAAATTACCATACGTCTAAGAAAGGGAGATGCCTGGTATGAAATCGACCAAACTATCCGATTTGTTGGCAATGGGACAGAGTCCCTGGTACGACAACATTGACCGGCGCCTGATCGAAAACGGCGACTTAAAACGTCTATTTGATCTCGGCGTAACCGGGGTCACATCCAACCCCAGTATATTTGAAAAGGCGGTAAAAGGCTCTGACATCTATGATGCCCTGATCAAAACCCATGCCCGTAACGGCGACTCGACGCTGGACATCTACGATGCCATAACGATTCAAGATGTGCAGGCGGCCGCGGACATGCTCTCCGAGACATACAAGAATTCTGGCGGAAAAGATGGGTATGTGAGTTTGGAAGTCTTACCCGATCTTGCCTATGATACGGACAAAACGGTCGAGAATGCTAAAGACCTGTGGGCGAAAGTAGCTCGGCCCAATCTGATGATCAAGGTCCCTGGAACGGCGGCAGGCTATCCGGCGATACGGGAATTGACCCAAGCGGGTATCAACGTCAACGTGACCCTTCTGTTCTCCATCGATCACTACAGACATAGTGCGAATGCCTACATTGCAGGATTGGCGGACCGGCAGGCGGCGGGTGAAGATATTTCCGGTCTGTTTTCGGTGGCCAGTGTCTTTATCAGCCGGGTGGATACCATGGTCGACGAACAACT
>CAZHHS010000111.1:0-6523 GCA_964532395.1 uncultured Desulfobacterales bacterium
GTATTACGGTATGGACCGCTCCCGCAATTGGCAACTGACCGATATTGCATTCAATTGTATTGTCAATGCCCAAGGGCGGTCGGCGGCGTCGGCACGTGACGCTGTCGAAGAATCCTATGCCAAGGACGAAACACCCGACCACGGAGAAATGTTTGACGAGTATATACCGCCTTACGTGATTCAGGGTTATGAGGGAATAACGGACGGGGATTCCATCCTACACACGAATTTTCGCCAGGACCGGGCTATTCAGCTCTCTATGGCGTTTACGGAAGATGATTACCCGGGAGAGCGAAACCGTCGCCCGGACTGTTGTTATGTCGGACTTACCCGGTACTATAATGAATTCAGAAATTACATACTGGAACCCATGGGGTCCGGCTCCGGCATGGCCAACCTTTTGGGCGAAGTAATCAGCCGTTGCGGACTGAAACAACTTCGGTTGGCGGAAACACAGAAATTTCGCCATGTCACCAGCTTTTTTAACGGAAAGTCTACGCAACCGTTTCCCGGAGAGGATCAAATAGAAATCCCGAGTCAATACGACCCGGCCACATTTGCCTCTCATCCTGAAATGAATGCGTATGATGTCAGGGACAAATTGCTGGAATTAACCCGGGAAGGATCTCCTTACAGCCTCTATGTGGTTAACTTTGCAAACTGCGATATGGTCGGTCATACCGGCAATCTTGAGGCGGCTATCCAGGCCGTGGAAGTCGTCGATCAATGCGTGGGGGATTGCGTCAAACACTTGTCGGCAATGGACCTGGAAATCCTGGTAACGGCTGATCATGGTAACGTCGAGGAGATGCTGGACTCTAAAACAAACAGCCTTAAGACGAGTCACAGCATAAATCCCGTGGAACTTATTTATCTAGGAAGCGGTGCGAACGGACACCGCCTCAAGGCAGGCGGCAGACTTTGCGATATCGCCCCCACGATCTTACAACTCCTCGGCCTGGATGCCCCGCCCGAAATGACCGCAGAATCCCTTCTGCTTCCCTAGGAGCCTGTCGGAGAACTTGCAGGAGAACGACTTGGAGGGTTACTGGGCATGATTTTTTGTTGACAGGGCCGGTTTTCTTTGCAAGATGTCGTTTATCAGGAGGTCCGCACGTTCGTCTGAAATCGCATGTTACGGCCGTTATGAGGGGAGAGTCTTTGTAGTTCACAAAAAAAAGGGGGGGAGATGAAATCACCGTCAAAAGGAAAAACCAGCGGTACCAAATCGAAAAAAACCGGCGCAAGAAGAACGGCAGGGCCGGCGAATGCCAGCCTGAAGAAAGAATATCTTAAAAGCAAGAACGTCGTCAAAGTTACCTTCAGATTGCCCAAAATCGCCGCTTTAGACGCCAAAAGTGTTCATGTGGTGGGCGACTTCAACGGGTGGAGCATTTATGCCAATCCCATGAAACGCTTAAAGAAGGGAGAATTTACCACCACAATCGAATTGGAACCGGGCAACGAATACCAATTCCGTTATCTGATTGATGAAATTAGGTGGGAAAACGACTGGAACGCCGACAAGTACGTGAAAAGCCCTTTCGGAAGCGATAATTCGGTGATCGTGGTATAAAGGGCCACTATAGTACGGCTGGCGCAAACTTGGCGATCATCTAGTATTTTATCGAGTTCGTGGATTCTGGGTTCCGGTCGCGGATCCCGTCATTGGCGGGGGTCAAGCCCGGAATGACGATATGTCTGCGACATTATGGATATGACGGGAGGCTAGCTGTGCGTCGGAAAGTTTCCGTTTTCGCTCCGGATGAACCTTTCACTCCACATAACCCGGGCGATCTCCAGGTCTTCCCGGGTGGTTACCTTGATGTTCCTTCGGGATCCGGGGACGCTTAGTATGGTGCGACCGAGCCTTTCCACCAACTGGGCATCATCGGTCGCCCGATATCCGTTTCGAGCAGCGGTGCTGTGGGCCTCCCAAATGAGTTCATAACGAAAGGCCTGCGGCGTTTGAGCCAAGCGAAGATTTGTTCGGTCGACGGTGGAAACGACGCGGCTCTTTTGATCTACCTGTTTTACCGTATCTGAAATCTCTTGAGTGACGATGCATGCCCCACCCTGACCCGCCTTCTCGATGCATGCCGTCACCATTTCCGGCGCTACAAAGGGTCGGACCCCGTCGTGGATGGCCACAATCTCGAACTTGCCTTGGGTCGCTACCAGACCCGCATAAACGGATGCCTGTCTGTTCGGGCCGCCGGAGACCAAATGGACCGGCGTCGCGGGCTGGAAGGGCGTGACAACCGTGCCCCGACACCAATCGCGATCTCCCTCAGGCACGACCAGGAAAATTTCATCGATGAGGCTACAAGAGTCAAATGTCAACAGGCTGTGGGCCAATAGCGGCCGACCGCCAAGACGCCGATACTGTTTCTTCTGACTCCCTCCGAATCGCACCCCCATGCCGGCGGCGACAATAATCCCCGCAACGTTTCCGAATAGATCGGCCATATCATTTCAAGTAGAAGAGTTCTTTCGGTAAAGGAATTCCCTTTCCCATAGAGTCTTCGCCGTAGTTCACACTTGCCAGGATCTTCAAATCCCTCAATGCCCTCACATCGCCTTGAAATACCACTTCCTGGATGTCGTCTTTCTGAATCTTACCGCCCGCCCACTGAAGATCCAAAACACTGCTGGCATCAAAGCGATCATATCCCACGCACAATTCCACCTGGCCGCCGTAGTGTTGCACCGTTTTGGCCACCAGTAAACTGGGCCGGCTGTGAAATCCCATCTTTTGAGGTATGGAAACCACAATGGTGCCCCGCTCAACGTTTTCGTTCAACAACTCTTGCGCCAACGACCGACCGTCCAAAAGAAAATGATTGGTGTAATAAAGTCCGTAATTGACGATACATCGGAGGGTATTCTTCGGGTTTACCGCTTCGATCAGTTGGTCCCGCACGTGAATACAAACCCGTTTGTAGCCCACCTCATACAGGTGTCGTTCATAATAGTGTAAAAGCCGCCGGCTTAACTCCAACAGGTGCAGCACCACGGAAATATAGCCTCTCAGCCCCTTCAGCTTTAACCGTTGAAGCTGCAAGCCACTCCGGTTCACGTAGGTATCAAAAGAAGTCTGAAGGCTGTGAACCGCCATTTCAAACCGGCGTGCCTCCTCAACATTGAACCGACTCGGAATAATGTTTTTGATGGCGTCTTCGTCGTAAGCCTGACAAAAATTGTGCATTTCAAATTCCGAAGCAATTCTCAAAAACTTGGTGGTAATTTTGACGATTTGCTTCTGTTCGTCTTTGAGATTCTCCTCATCGATCGTTGCTTGCAGATGATCATTGGACGGGATACCCGGGAAGTCATCCCAGACGAACTGCGAAGTCGGAATGGAGATTCCCAGATCAACCGCTTCTTTGAGTGCCCGGGAACAAATATTTCTGAGCGACGTCGTCAGGAACTTGTGCGCACCGTATCCGTCCTGCTGTACCTGATCTATGTTTCCTAAACTATAAAACGGCAGTCCGATGTAGATATGTTTTTGTGAATAGCTGGCTTCCGCCAGATTTCGAACACTGGAAACCAACTCCCGATAGAAAAACCATTTGGCGTTATTTTTTGCGCCGTGAAAGTCAAGAAAATCCTCGAGTAACTTGGCGGTCGAAACCATCTGGGAGTATAGTTTTTTGGTAAACGTCTCTCGCGTGGGTTCACTCTGGTCCAAATATACGCACAACTTGAGAAAGTCGTGGGAAAAGACATCTACCTTCTTCGAAAAGCCGACCGACCGATCTGCCTTTGCAGTCTCCGCAACCATTCGACCACCCTCGTTCAGGTAACCATGTCAGAGCAGACCATAAGCCGAGTTCTGTCTTCCGTAGCAGTCGCCTGCTACGGAGCAACGATCATTCATCTTTGGGTATTGTTTGCACAATACCTCTAGCGACCAACCCGGAAGCTCAGGCGGGCAGCCCTCAAGCGCTTCCCTATTTGGTCTTGCTCCAAGCGGGGTTTGCCAAGCTTTCCCGGTCACCCGGGAAACTGGTGCGCTCTTACCGCACCTTTTCACCCTTACCCAAAAAGGAGGGTGTGCCCCTCCTTTTTAAGGCGGTATATTTTCTGTGGCACTTTCCTTCGCGTTACCACGACTCCGTGTTACGGAGCGCCCTGCCCTGCGGAGCTCGGACTTTCCTCCCGTGCCTGTGGCACCGGCGATCGTCTGGTCTACTCTGACATGGAATCGGAATCCTTGTTGCCGTTTTTCCAGTAAATAATCCGATCACAATTCGGACAAAACCGAAGTGCGTCCATTCGCTGCAATTCATTATACATTTGTGGCGGAATATTCATGTTACAGGCAGAACAGGTGGCATTTTCGACCCAAGCCACTACCTCGCCGTTCAGCCTACGCTTGAGACGATCATATATGTTGAATACCTCGGCATCAACCGCGGCCGCCATATCTCGTCTCTCAATCTCGTGTTCGCTGAGCTGCGCCTGGGCGTCCTGTAACTCTTGTTCAAGCGCTGCTTTTTCTTCTTCGTGCAATCGCCGGACCCTTTCGAGCTCTGTTTCTTTATCCTTTAACCCCCGTTGCAAGAGATCCAACTCTTCCATGTAGGTAAGGATCTTGTCTTCTCTCTCTCGATTGGCTTTTTCCGATTCTACGAATTCCTTTAAGGCAGCCTGAAATTCTTTGTTGCTTTTAATGTTTAAAAGCCGTGCCTTGCTTTTTTTGATCCTTTCCAGTCCGTCTTCTACCTCTCTTTCACACTGGCGTTGTAACGTCTTCACATCTTGGAGCCTCGCCTTGTCGGCCTCAAACGAATCCACAAGGGCCTGCAGGTTTGCTTCACTTTCTTGAATTTTTGACGGACTTTCATGAATCTGCCGTCTCAAACGATCCAAAATATTGTCTTCAAGCTGAATTTTTGCCAACAAGTTAATCTGTTCTTTCACAGCCACCTCCAACAAAGCAAATTTTCTCAATACCCGTACAAGACCCATCCGAGGTCGGTTCAGATTAACAACGAAACGGATCCGGATGTTCTATGGTCCTACATATATCGAAAGCAATCTCTTTCTCCTGAAAACGGCACCACGGTTACGTCATGTTCACCGGAGACAAAACAGGTGGATAGCTGCCGCATCAAACCTTCGACCATCACATGTTCGGAGCTGAAGTGTCCAATGTCAATCAATCCCTTACCGGCATCAGCCACCTGTTGTCCATCATGGTATCCCATATCTCCACTGATCAATACATCGGCATCGGATTTCAAAAAATCGGAAATCAGGCTGCGTCCGCTGCCGCCACATACTGCGATGCGACGAACATCCTGTAAGGGATTTCCTGCAGTCTTCACGACGGACAGGGCAAATTCGTCTTTTATCCGGCCTGCAAACGCCTCGAAAGGCATCGCCTTCGGGAGATTTCCGACTCTTCCCAGCCCCTCCGCCCCCGAATGACCATGAACCGGGTAAAGATCATACACAACCTCTTCATATGGATGCACACGAGCCAGGACGGCTTGCAGCTTAACCAGGTCTCGTTCGTCCACACCGATTTCGACCCGAAACTCTTCGACTTCGGTACGCACACCTTTGGTACCGAGAAACGGGTCGGCTTTGTCACCGGGCAAGAAAGAGCCGATACCACCCGAGCGAAAAGACAAACCCGAATACTTTTTTCCTTCCCCCAGTCCTGATTCAAACAAGGCATCCAAAACCTGTTTTTCGTGCCCGACAGGTATATAGATAACCGCTTTGTAACAGGGATTTTCGACGGCCTTGAGCACTTCAACAGATCTTAACCCCACCTTCTCCGCGAGCATATCATTGACGCCACCGCGGGCACTGTCCAAATTCGTATGGGCGCACAAAACGGCCACCCGGCTTTTTAACGCCAACTCGATGGTCCTTCCCGTGGGCGTACCCGGATCGACAGAATGAAGGGGCCGAAATATCAAGGGATGGTGAGTAATAACCAGGTTCACATCGTTGTCCGCAGCCTGCTGAATCAGTTCCTGGGTAGGATCCAAGGCCACCCATATTAACGTCACCGGCCAGTCCCGGCTCCCAATATGCAGGCCCGGATTATCCCATGTTTCGGCCAGGCACCTCGGGGCGAGCCGCTCCATCATTTTCACCACTTCGCCCACAGTTACCATCGCGGTCCCCTCGATAGATGTCCGTAGTTCATCATCTGATATGCCTTGAGTCCAAATCCCGTGTTTTTACGAGCACCATCTTATCTCGGGTTTATCGAAGAAAGTGCCGCCCAAAATCCCGCACGAACAAAAAAAGGTGCGGTTTAACCGCACCTTTAAGCATTCGGCGCCACGATTTCGGGCGTCCGAGGTCCTCCCCCCTGCGCCTGCTTTTTAACTCCTGCGCTGATCATCATCAATGGCATCTTGGTGGGCCCACCTGGGTTCGAACCAGGGACCTACCGGTTATGAGCCGGTGGCTCTTCCAGCTGAGCTATGGGCCCTTAGGGCTTCCAACGAACTTAGCCCAAGTTGATCGATTTTTTGAAAACGGTATCGGTTCG
>CAZHHS010000112.1:0-6520 GCA_964532395.1 uncultured Desulfobacterales bacterium
TTCATAAATTCCCCGTCAATACTCAATACACTGCCCCCGTTCTTTTCGACTACGGTGCAATCGGACATCCGTTCGGCAACGGGCGTACCCAGACCGATGTTCGTATCGAGATTCATACGGGTCACGATGTTTCCCGCCACCACGTTACACGCCTCCTTAAAGATATCCGCAAGGTCGGCATCTTCGAGTCCGTGGGACATTCCCAAAAAACTTTCCGCCATGTTACTCACCAACTCCGAGGATGCATAAAGGACCAGCAACTCGCCTCCCCCGTTTATGCCTACTCTTGCCGAAAAACATGATTGCGGAACCGCCGGCCTGTCCGTCTCGCCGTTCGGCCACTCGGGAAACATGAAATACATGCTTTCAAACACTTCCGAAACCGCTGCTTTTACCGCCTCATCAAACGCTTCGTTTTTCATAGCTCCTCTTTCAATCACCTGTGATCGTCAAACACCGGCCACGCCCCGTGACCGAATCAGTGAAACCTTAGTTCCTGCAATACACGGTCGGCATGGTATATTTAAACGGGTGATTCACCCCGGTAAGACTTTCAGAATGGCCGATAAACAGATATCCGCCGGTGCCCAGGGCCTCATAGAACTTGTTCACAAGCCGCTCCTGGGTGCTCTTATCAAAATAGATCATTACATTGCGGCAGAATATGATGTCGAACTTTTCCTTGAACGGAAAGGGTTCCATCAGGTTAATCCGTTCAAACCGGACGCGATCTCTCACAAAGGCTTTCACCCGGACATTCCCCGTTTGTCTGCCCACACCCTTTTGAAAGTACTTTCTCAAGATCGGTTCTTTGATATTGATTACCCGCTCCTGCCTGTATACGCCTTTTTGGGCCTGAGACAATACCCGTGTCGAAATATCCGACGCCAGGATACTCATATCCAGTCCATTGTTTAAACCGAAATACTCGAATGTGCACATGGCAAGGGAATAGGGCTCCTCACCGCTCGAACACCCGGCACTCCAAATCCGGATTTTTCTCTGACTCTTTTCCAAAAAGGATGGAAACAACCGCTCTTTCAAAAAATCAAAATGCTTCTCTTCCCGGAAAAAACTTGTAAGATTCGTAGAAATGGCGTCCAGCAGTTGAACCAGTTCTTGTTCGTTGTCCGCCTTACTCACAAAGCGGTAATAGGCATTAAAATCCGTGAACCCTCCCTGCCGTAATCGCTTGCCCAGCCTCGCACGAACGAGGGTCTTTTTCCCGTCATGGAGGTTGATTCCGCATTTTTGATAAACCAAATCGCTGAAACGTTTGAAATCATCATCGGATAAGTCTGCATAGTCCATGTCTGTTAGTTCTCACTCAACTCAAAGAGGCCCGGCATATCCAAAATCAAACCGACCCGGCCGTCGGCCAGAATAGCGCCGCCGGCCATACCCTTGGCGCTTCTCAACTTACTGCCCAGACTTTTGATAACCACCTCCTGCTTACCCAACAACTCATCGACTAAAATACACTTTCTCCGGCCGTCTGTTTCGGCGACCACCACGATGGCCTCCCATGGATCCCGGTTCTGCGGTTCGAAACCAAACAGCTCATGCAACCGTACCAGCGGATGCAAACTGTTTCGGATCTTAACCATCTCTCCACGGTTAACCACTGTCTTACAATCACCTTGGTCCGGACGGAGAGATTCAAGTACGGAAAACGTCGGAATGATGAAGTCTCTGTCCCCTGCTCTCACCATGATCCCGTCTATGATGGCCAACGTAAGCGGCAGTTTCATCAACACGCTGGTGCCCTTGCCCTTTTCCGATATCACCTCAACCTTGCCGCGCAAGTTCTCCACGCTTCGCTTGACGACATCCATTCCCACTCCGCGCCCTGAGACATCCGTGATCGTTTCCGCAGTCGAAAATCCTGCTTGAAATATTAAATTGTGCACTTCATGATCCGACATATTTTCTCCCGATTCAATCAACCCGCGCTCCACAGCCCGCTTGATGATCCGGTCGCGGTCCAGACCATTACCGTCTTCGGCGATCTCGATAACGATATTTCCACCTTTATGGTATGCCTTTAAGGCGATGTTGCCTGTTTCGGGTTTGCCTGCCGCTTTTCTGGACTCCGGGTCCTCGATTCCGTGGTCAATCGCGTTTCTCACCATGTGAACGAGGGGATCATAGATCTCGTCCACCATTGTTCGGTCGATCTCCGTGTCTTCACCGACCATTTCCAGATTGACACGCTTGCCGGACTTCTTTGACAGATCCCGCACCAGGCGGATCATTTTTTGAAAGGTCTGACGAATGGCGACCATCCTAAGCGACATGGAAGTTCTTTGGAGTTCCGATGTGATCCGGCTCAGTTGGGAGAGATTTTGGTAGACCTTACTGTCTTCAGCAGCCAGCCTTTCGACACCCTGGCCCAACATCGCCTGCGTAATAACCAACTCACCGACCATATCCACCACGTTATCGAGCTTTTGTGTATCCACTTTCACGAAACTCTTGCTTTCCGCCCGCTTCTCTTGGGTGCCCGCCGTCTCACGAAGCTTCTTTTGCTCGCGTAACGCCCCGGCCATGTCTCGTGCCGTCACCTTTTTGGACTCAATGAGCAACTCCCCGAGCTTTTTGCCGGATCCTTCCTGTTGTTTAAGGGCTGAAGAAATGTCGGAATCACTGATAATACCCTTTTCAACCAGAATCTGACCGGTATCCGTACCGTCATCCAACGGCGTGGCCTTGACTTCGGGCGCCGGTTCTTCCTCCTCGTCTATCGTATGCAGCCCCTTCAATCTTTCGAAAAACGCCTCCAGACCAAAGTCTGCTTCTTTGACCTCACCGCTCTCAAGGCTTTCCTTGACATTTTCCATCATCTTTTTCATGAGGTCTACCGCATCCAGAATCACGTCGGTAACCGATTCATCGACGGCGAGCCTATGATTTCGCGCATCATCCAAAAGCGTTTCCACCGCATGCGCAAAACGATTGATATCCGTAAGGTTCAAAAATCCCGCCCCCCCTTTGATTGTGTGAAAGGGCCGGAAGATGGCATTCATTACGTCGACATTTTCCGGATCTTGTTCCAGAGAAAGAACATTGACCTCAATCGTATCCAGCGATTCCATCGATTCCATAACGAAACTCTCCAGGATTTCCCGGTCCTGAGAAAGATCAACGATGGGATCCTTGTTTGCCTCGGGCTTGTCATCCCGTGCCTCCGTCTCATCCGCCTCCTTCTCCACGGACTCAGCGGAAGCCGCCTGATCCGCCGACGGCTCATCCCCATTGACTTCGGAGACGAGCGCCCTGATTTCTTTGCCGTAGGCTTCAATGTCATCGGGCTCGGTCAGGGCCCGTTGAAACAGCGATAAACCCTCCTGAACCTGAGACTGTGCCTGCTCCGGATCGGGGTGTTCGTTAAGGACCAGTTTTCCCACAACGTCTTTAATCCCCACAGTAAGATCAACCAGTAACGACTTATCCGCATTCCTGCAGGCAGTCACCAGCTCATCAAGCAGGTTCATGATGGTACCCATATTTTCAATATTTTTGGGATCCATCATCACCGCTTCAGGAGCAAGCCGTTCAACTATTTCTCGCGCATTCTCCGGATAGTCTGCCATCTATCAAATCCTCCAATTCTCTTCGGTTTTCCACGTTACAATATATTGTTACAATACATTGATGACTTCCTGTGCCACATCTTCCAGGTGCACCTCTTTTTCCACCGCGCCCATGCGAAACGCCTCTTTCGGCATGCCGTATACCACACACGAAGCCTCATTTTGCCCGATGGTCCGAGCACCCGCCTCCCGCATCTTCAGCATTCCCCGAGCCCCGTCGGCACCCATTCCGGTCAAAATGACACCGACCGCGTTGGCCCCGGCATATTCGGCGGTAGACTTGAAAAGCACGTCCACCGCAGGCCGCTGATGACACACCATCGGCCCGGTCTTTACACACACATAGTAGCGGGCACCGCTTCGCCGAAGCAGCATGTGATAATTCCCCGGTGCCACCAGACAACGTCCCGGCCGCACCGTGTCGCCGTCACCCGCCTCTTTGACTTCCATGGCACACATCGTGTTGAGCCGGTCGGCAAAGGCGGTCGTAAAATTGGGAGGCATATGCTGCACAATGACGATGCCGGGAACGGTCGGCGGAAACTTGATCAAGACCCGTTTAAGGGCTTCCGTTCCCCCTGTGGACGCGCCGATGGCTATGACCTTGTTTGTTGTCTCCTGCAAGGCATGCGTGGGCGCCGACACGGTCTCTTCCGTCGGCGCTTTTGCAACCCGCTTCCCCACCTCGGCCCGGGCGGCGGCCCTGATTTTTTCAGCAAGCTGTTGTTTCATGTCCCCGACACTGTATGCCGCCCCGGGCTTGGAGAGCACTTCCACCGCCCCGCTTTCAATGGCTTCCAGCGCCAGCTTTCCCCCTTCCCGGGTCAGAGAACTGACAATAATGACCGGCAGCGGATAATATTTCATCAGCTTTTTTAAAAACGTAATTCCGTCCATGCGGGGCATTTCGATGTCCAGGGTGACGACATCGGGTTTGAGGCTTACGATCTTATCTCTGGCCACATACGGATCCGGCGCCGTGCCCACCACTTCGATGCCCGGTTCCCTGGAAAGTTGCTCGGTAAAAATCTTTCTCACAATTGCTGAATCATCAACAATCAGGACCTTGATATCTCTCATATAGTTAATTTCCGGTTATCCCTAATGAGTAATCAGTAAATGTTTCATGGTTTCCACCGTCCACTATGTGTCACTAAAAATCACATCCGTCATCTTCGTCGGCGCCGCCCACAAGCGCGTCTTCATCTATGCCCAGGGCCTCGATGAGTAACCCCTTAATCTCCTCCGGCCGGAAAGGCTTTTTGACCCATCCCGATGCACCCAGCTGAATCAATTCGTCGACTCGCTCTTCCCGTCCTTCCGTCGTCACGACCACGACGGGTGTCGTCGATACCACGTCCTTTTCCTTCAACATCTTCAAGAAAGAAAACCCGTCCATTTCAGGCATGTGTACGTCGGTCAGAATAAGGTCCGCCCAGGTATTTTCAAGCATCTCCAGGGCCTCCTTACCGTTGCCGGCCTCAAAGATCTCACCGATGTCAAAACCCGATACTTCAAGGGTCTTTCTTAACATCATGCGCATCGACGACGAATCGTCGACAATCAACACGTTAAATGCCATAGTTCCCCCGTTTGTTCCGTTTTAACGGACTACATCAACCCCAACAGGTCTTGCACTTTGTTGAACTCATCGTAAAATTCGAGCAGCAAGTCTTGCACATCTTTTGCGTCAAGCCCAAACCGCTTCATAACCGATTCCTTACCCCGACAAAAGAGTCCGCTGCGACCGATACCGATGCCGGCCAACACGGTAAAAACATTGGCCAGATAGACCACAGGCGTTATCATATCATCATCGGAAGCCTCTTCAGGCCGGTGGTGATTTTCAATCGCTTGCACGATTTCCTCGGGAAATTCCCATTTCCGGGTCACCTGCGCACCGACCTCGGCGTGATCCGTGCCGAACACCGCCCTTTCCGCCTCCATGAAAGATCGCTTCTCTTCATAGATCACTTCCATAAGGTGGTTGAAATATTCATCAACGAATGTGTCGAGCACCACCTTACCGATATCGTGCAACAAGCAGGCGGTAAACACCGAAGGCGGCTCTTCCTCCAGGACGTGATTGGAGATAATCCGACCAAAGATACCGGTGGCCACTGAATGTTTCCAAAGCTCCCCTTTGGCCAGGTCATACCCATTGGCACCTTTTCCCAGGTATTTAACCGCCGTTCCGGCCAGGATGATGTCCTTGAGTTGGGCGTTTCCCAACAACACAATGCCTTCCCGCAAGGAACGCACTTCCCGAGACAAGCCGTAATAGGCGGAATTGCAAAGCTTTAATACGTTTGCGGTAATCGAGGGATCGTATTCCACCACGGATACCAGCTCAGGTACCGACGCATGGGGATCGTCCAACATCTTGAGCGCCCGGCCCACCACATCGGGAAAAGGGGGTAGCTCCTTAATGGATTTGGTTATTTCACTTGTATTGATCACAATGTACAATATCCCTTCCCGGACACTTTCAAGGTCACCTCTCCGGAATCCACCTTCAGCCAAACGGTCCGATTGCAGTTACCCCCCACATCTTCGTTGTTGATCAAAACATTGTTCTTCCAGAATATCTTTCTCAATGCCGCATAATTCCGCTTGCCGATATTAAACCGACCGGTGGGATCCATGATCTGAGCGCCTCCCGCCACCTTAACGACCATCCGCTTTTTTTCGGCGCCCAGTTCGTAGCACCCCTTAAATAGGCGCGGGATTCCCGTGTTGGCGAACATAAAGGGTTTTTCACCGGCCTTTTTTGCGTCCAGCTCGGAATCGGGAAGCATGTAATGAAGCATTCCACCTACCTTTGCCACGGGGTCATACACCGTCAAACCGATACAGGATCCCAACGAGTGGGTTACCAAAATGGCCTCGGGCTTATCACTTACCTTCATATCTGCAATGCCGACAAT
>CAZHHS010000113.1:0-6440 GCA_964532395.1 uncultured Desulfobacterales bacterium
TCGGATCGGCCAAATCCGAACCCAATCCGAGCGCCCTTTCTGTGAAGTTATTTTTTCGCGAACCCTAACCACGGATGGGTCGGCCATCCATCGAATATAGAGGAGGTTTTTTCATCATGAGTGATTCGAAGACATGTGGCTCTTGTGGGCCCGATAAGGCGTGTGCTTCCGAACAAGACCAGGGCATGGGAGCACAGGATCAGGCCATTCATGAAGCCTTGGGCTTGATTAAGAATAAGCTGCTGGTGATGAGCGGCAAAGGAGGGGTGGGCAAAAGCAGTGTTGCCACGAACTTGGCGATTGCCCTGTCACAAAGCGGAGCAAAGGTCGGTTTGATGGACGTGGACCTCCACGGTCCGGACATTCCCAGAATGCTCGGATTAACGGGGCTTTTGGATATCAGTCCCGACCAGCGGATGATACCGAAGTCCTATTCGGACAACTTGAAGGTGGTTTCCATTGAGTCGTTGTCACAAGATGTGGATCAGGCCGTCATATGGCGGGGTCCCTTGAAGATGCAGATCATTCGCCAGTTTATTTCCGATGTCCATTGGGGCCAATTGGATTACCTGGTTATCGATTCACCTCCCGGAACGGGTGATGAACCCCTTTCTGTCGCCCAGACCATACCGGGAGCCAAGGCGGTCATTGTGACCACCCCGCAGGAGATCTCTCTGGCGGATGTTCGCAAATCCATAAGTTTTTGTCGCACCGTTCACATGCCGACGGTGGGGATCATAGAAAATATGAGCGGGTTTGTCTGCCCGCATTGCGGCAAGGCCACCGACCTGTTCGGCGTGGGCGGCGGAGAGAAAACCGCCACAACCATGGATATTCCGTTTTTGGGGCGAATTCCCTTTGATCCCAATATGGTCAAATCCGCCGATGCCGGAAAGTCCTACATGGAACAATACCCGGATTCGGAAGTTACATCGGCCTATAACGAGATTGCGCAAAAAGTCATGCGGGAGGCGAATACCACCGGTGACGCCGCCGGCTTAAAAACCGAGGGTTCCGAGGGCGAGAAAGATATTGCTAAAGGAGAAAAGACACGGAAAATCGCCATTCCGGTGGCGGAAGGCAAACTGACTGCCCATTTCGGCCATGCCGCCCAATTTGCCTTGGTCCACCTTAAAGACGGACAAGTCAAAGATAAGGAGATTCTTACGCCTCCCCCTCACGAACCGGGTGTCTTGCCCAAGTGGTTGGGAGAGCTGGGCGTGGATGTCATTATTGCCGGGGGGATGGGCCAAAAGGCCTTAAGCCTTTTTGAGCAAAACGGCATTCAGGTTTGCACCGGCGCACCCAGTCTATCTCCGGAGGAATTGGTGGATCAGTTTCTCTCTAATACATTACAGACCGGAGAAAACGTCTGCGACCACTAATCTGAAAGAAGGTGTCCATCCGCAAGGGGGTGTCTAAATCCCAACACTCCATTCTCTGCGGGCTTCCATGCCAGGTGTAGCCGTGTCTGCTATGCGGCGTATGGAAGCCCGCGTGCGGCTCTCGGGGCAGGCGTTGTGCCGACAAAAGCTGAATACGTTTTGCCTGCTATGGACCACATCAAAATCGGCACCGCCTCCTGGACGGATAAGACCTTAATCGACAGCGGCACCTTTTATCCGGCCCGTGTACGGACGGCGGAGGCGCGGCTCAGATTCTATGCCGCGCATTTCGATACCGTCGAGGTCGACTCGTCCTACTACGGAATGCCGTCGGAACGAAATGCCCGCCTTTGGGTGGAACGCACACCGGAGACCTTTACCTTTCACATGAAGGCCTACTCCATGCTCACCGGCCATCCCACCCGCATTCAGGCCGTCCCGCAAGTTTTGCGAAAAGAACTCCCACGGGCGTTAACCGAACAGGCAAGACCGAAAGACTTCCCCAAGGAAATCGTAGAGGCCGCTTTCGACATGTTTGCGGCGGCTGTGAGTCCTTTAAAGCAAGCGGAAAAGCTGGGATGTATCCTCTTTCAGTTTCCGCCGTGGTTCGTGCCTTCCGATCGGGCTTACCAATGGCTGGAACTGGTTCATGAAAAGCTGGCCCGTTACCGGGTGGCCGTGGAGTTTCGGAACCGACGCTGGCTTGCGTCCCCGAGTAAGGAGAAGGCGCTGGATTTCCTGCGTGATCATTGTTTCTGCCACGTGGTACTGGATGCCCCTTGGCTGGACGGCTGGCAAGGCCCGCCGGCGGTGACGGCCCCCGTGGCCTATGTGCGATTGCACGGTCGAAACCGGCAGAACTGGTTCAAGAAAGGCATAGAAACCGTCCAGCGGTACCGGTACCTTTACACCGATGAAGAAATCAATACATGGGCCGATAATGTTCAGGAAATTGCTCGCCGCGCCGAGCAAACCTTCGTCCTTTTTAACAACTGCTATCAAGACTACGGGATCCGAAACGCTCAGGCATTGAAATCGGCGCTTGAGGCAAGCAACGCTAAGTCCTAAAGGGGGAGGCCGGCCGGGGGGCGGGAGACTTTCGGCGGTTCGTCATTGACTTAGGCGCCGGCGTGGTATAGTCGGTATGTCCAGCCGCAAGAGTGGCCCATGGTTCTTTTTTTACCGATTCGAACAAGGAGGAAAGATGACAAAACGAGTCTGCTTAAGCCTGTTGTTGGTGTCTTTTTTGGTGATTGTGGGATGCGGGGGAAGTAAATACGCCGAATCGATCGAGGTGAACGAGAAGTTCGTTCAGCTCATGGAAGAGTATGTGAATGCTTTGGAAAACGTATCCAGCGCCGATCAGGTGGCCACAGCCATGAACACGTTTGCCGACGGCATGGAAGTCTTGGGTCCCAAGATCAAGGAACTGGCCGAAAAGTACCCGGAACTGAGGAACAGCGAAAATCTGCCCGACGCGTTAAAGGCCTCGCAGAAGAGAGTCGAAGAGGTGGGGAAAAAGATGGCCGGGGCGTTTATGAAGATCATGCCCTACATGAGAGACCCGGCAGTACAGGATGCCCAAAAACGGGTGTCCACGGTCATGGCTAATATGGCCTGATTATGGACTTTACTTAACCGATTGTGCTTGATATTTGTTGGAAGCAAATCGACTGAGGTGCTCCTCGTGAGCTTAATAGGGAATCCCGTTAGAATCGGGAGCGGGCCCGCCGCTGTGCCCCCGCCCTTTTGAAACTGAAAAGGGAACCCTTTTAGCCGTTGTGTGCCACTGTCCGTTGTTATGGATGGGAAGGCCGCTAAAAGGGCGGGGAAGTCAGAAGACCTGCCTTAGGGAAAAACCGGTGGCCCTTCGCGGATTGGGGCGACCTTAGATCTTGAGGATAAAAAAGGGATTTCCCCGGATCGATTGAAATATCGGTTCGGGGTTTTTTTATTGCTTTTCTGCCCCGTGGTGGGGAGACACGAAATGAGCCGAACATTCATCGGTGTCCTTATTGTTGTTGGGTTGGTTTGTGCCGGTCTGGCTGTGTCACTGACGCCGGTCGGGGATTCCGGTCTGAGAGCTGGTTCAGCAGAAAATCGGCATAGGCCCGATATCGCCGATGCGCCGCCGCAACGTCTGGTTGCCATGGCCCCAAATATCACCGAGACCGTCTTTGCCTTGGGACAAGGGGATCGGCTGGTGGGGGTCACGAGTTTCTGTCTATTTCCACCCGAAGCGACAACACTGCCGAAGGTCGGCGGCTTCTATAATCCGAACTTGGAGAGATTGGTAGCCCTGCGCCCGGACTTGATCGCATTGCAGGGGCGGCACAAGAAGGTGACCGCCTTTTGCCGGACTAGAAATATCCCCGTCCTTCATGTCGATATGGACAGCTTATCAACAATCTATGACGGCATTACTAAACTGGGAGATGCCTTAGGGGCATCGGAGAGAGCCGAACAATTATGCACGCGGATCCGCAGTGGGCTCCGCCAAGTTCGTCGCCATACCAAGGGCATGAAGAAAAAGGCGGTCTTTATCAGCTTGAGCCGCACCATGGGATCGATGACCAATCTCTATACGGTGGGCGGAAGCAGTTTTGTAAGCCAGGTGGTTGATGTGGCCGGTGGGCGGAATATATTTGCAGACGTCACCCAGCCCTATCCCGAAGTGTCCAAAGAAAGTCTCATCAAACGGGCCCCGGAAATTATTTTGGAGCTCTATCCGGGGGAAAACATATCAGAAGGGCGCAGACGTCAGATCCTGAAAGAATGGAACGCATTTCCGACCATCCCTGCGGTGTCCCATGAGCGGATTTATGTTTTGACGGATGACTTTCTCCTGGTCCCGGGACCTCGGGTGGTTCGCGCCGCTCGTCGGTTTGCCGAAGCCATTCATGGAGAGATATATGATTGATGAGCCGTTGCTTCAGATAGAAGGGGTTCGGTATGCCTATCGCACCGGCGGGTGGCGGCTTGCGGAGTGTTCTTTTTCCGTCACGGCCGGCGGCATCCTGGGTATTATCGGGCCCAACGGTTCAGGTAAGAGCACGTTGCTCAAGTTGGCCGCCGGAATATTGAATCCGGTCCAAGGCAAGGTGATCCTTTTGGGCCGTAATATAGCGCACATGAATCGCAAGGAAATCGCCTGTGTTTTGGGTTATCTCCCGCAACACACGGAAAGGCATTTTGACTATTCTGCTGAAGAGGTGGTGGCCACGGGACGGTTTCCCCATACGAGCGGCGCCAGATTCCTAAATGCCTATGATCGTGAAGCGATTTCGAAAAGTCTGGTAAAGACAGAAACAGAGAAACTCCGTCACCGGCGTATCTCCAGTCTGTCCGGCGGTGAGCGGCAACGGGTCTTGCTGGCGTCCGTTATCGCCCAGGAACCCAGAATCCTTCTCCTGGACGAACCGACCAGCGGCCTGGACATTCATCACCAAATGCGTTTTTTTTCCGTGCTTTCCGCGCTCGTGGCAAAGGGAATGGCCGTGGTTGTCGTCACCCATGATTTAAATCTGGCCTCTTTCTTTAGTGATCGGATCATCCTCCTTGCGGGCGGTCAAATCGTCCATCAGGGGGCGGCGAAAGAAATCCTGACTCAGGAGATTTTGGAAGATGCCTATGGCCGCGGATTAGAAATACTGTCCCACCCGATAACCAATCGTCCGATCGTGCTTCCGTCGAGTGACATTCATCAGGAACGGGAGAAAGTGTCTTGACGACCCTGCTTACCCGGAAACAGTTTATATGGGTCGTGGGTGGTTACGTCTTTGTCTCCTTGGGCCTTTTGATAATCGCCCCCCTTTTCGGCAGTGAATCGCTGTCACTGACAAGGGTTGTGAACGGATTGTTTTCTGACGGAACGGCTGTCGATAGCGAAATATTCTTTTCCCACCGCGTTCCCCGGGTGTTACTGGCGTTCCTGGTTGGTGGTTCCTTGGCGGTGGCGGGTAATGCGCTCCAGGTGGTTTTGAGAAACCCTTTGGCGGAACCCTTTATATTGGGCATTGCCGGCGGCGGTGCCCTGGGCGCCGTCATCGCTATCTCTATTCCGGGCCTTTTGGTCCGGCTCGGACCATTTTCCTCTCTTCAGGTCTTCAGTCTTTTCGGATGCTTGATGTGTGTATGGGCCATCTATCGGTTTTCTTCCGTTCACGGCGAGATTTCCATGACGACGATTCTTTTGGCGGGTGTAACGGTCAACATCCTATGCGGAGCGGCCATTCTCTTGGTCCGGTATCTGGTAAGCCCCCACCTTTTGGTTGCCATGGATCGGTGGATGATGGGGGGGCTGGATGTGGTCGGATACGGAGAGCTTTCGACCCTCTTTCCCTTGCTTTTGCCCGGTCTTTTCTTGATCTTTATTCACGGAAATTCTTTGAATCAACTGGCCCTGGGAAAGGAAATGGCGCTGGGCCACGGTGTCGATGTGACGGCCGTGCATAAGCAAGTCCTGTTCGGGACCGGCCTGGCCTCTGCAGCGGCCGTTTCACTGGCGGGTCCCATCGGTTTTGTCGGGTTGATCATTCCCCATGCGGTGCGCCGCTTGTCCGGGTCGGACCACCGGATCGTTCTGCCCGGCGCTTTTTGTACGGGAGGTGCCTTCTTGACCGTATGCGACATTGTGGCCCGCACGGTAGTGGCCCCCACTGAAATGCCCGTGGGGATCATTACCGCCATGATAGGGGGGCCGGTATTTTTAAAAATTTTGTTGAAGAAACAAGGGTTTGTTTGATTCGTCGCGGGTTTGGTATGGAAGAAGTGAGCAGTTTGTCCTTGACTTGAAGTCGTTTCCGTACTATCGGCAATGTATAACATATGCTCAGGTGCTTGTTTGGAGCTGAACAGGGAACCCCGTGCAAATCGGGGACGGGCCCGCCGCTGTAATCGGGGACGAACGCCGCAGGATGCCACTTTTCCGGAAATATGGAAGGGGAAGGCGCGGCAAGTAGGATGATCCGAGAGTCAGAAGACCTGCCTGGGTAAATGGCTGACCTGCGCGGACCAGGCGTGCCGGAAGATCGAGGATAAAAAGGGACATCCCCG
>CAZHHS010000114.1:0-4862 GCA_964532395.1 uncultured Desulfobacterales bacterium
TTCCGATTTTTCCGGAAGGGTCAAGTGTAGATAGGCCCCACACCCCCCTTGATGTTGCTGGAGGATTTCTCGGAGCTTTCTGAGCTTCTCCTTGTCCAACCGGGTCATATCCAAACTCAATCGGATACTGGTGGTCCACAGTTCGTCCACGGACTCAACCGGAATGACCGATTCGGCCAGTATCTTAACCGAGCGTTCGTCCTTCGTCACCCGACCTTCCACAAAGAGCGCCTTTTCTTCCTCGACAAGATCTCTGGCCGCCGCATAAACGGATGAAAACAGGGTGACCTCCACAAACCCGGCCAAATCCTCGAGGGTCACGAAGGCCATCACATCCCCTTTTTTGTCATTATACCGTTTTAACTCCCGGACCAAGCCGGCGATTCGCACGGTCGACCCATCCGCGCATTCCCGAACCCGGAGACAATCGGTGTTGGCATATTTGGCCACCAGCTTTTCATACCGGGCCAGCGGGTGGCCGGTGACAAAGAACCCCAGCGACTCCTTTTCATAACCGAGACGTTCGTCTTCGTCCCACTCCGGCATATCAGGCAGTTGTGGGTGGACCACGTCCACCCCTTGAGTAGTAAAGATATCAAAGAGACTGATCTGCCCGTCGGCCCGATCGCGCTGTATCTTCTGCCCCACCTCCATCGCTTCGTCGAGAACCGCCATCATTTGAGACCGCCGGGTACCCGTACAGTCAAAGGCCCCGCACTTAATGAGGCTTTCGATAACCCGGCGATTCACTTTCCTTGGATCCACCCGTTCACAAAAGTCGAACAGCGATTCAAAGGGCCCGCCCTCGTTTCGCGCCTCCAGAATCGACTCAATGGCCCCTTGACCGACATTCTTGACCGCCACCATTCCGAACCGAATGGCGCCTTCTTCGACCGTAAAATCCGTTTCACTATGATTGATGTCCGGCGGCAGTACGTTGATTCCCTGGTCCCGACACTCGGCGATATATTTGACTATCGCCTCCGTCGAATTCATTTCGCTGGTCAGAAGGGCCGCCATGAACTCCACCGGGAAATGGGCCTTCAAGTATGCCGTCTGAAAGGCGATCATGGCGTAAGCCGCACTATGGGCCTTGTTAAAACCGTAGCGACCAAACTTTTCCATGAGATCAAAAATCTCTTTGGCCTTCTCCTGGGAAATCCCCTTGGTTTTAGATCGGGTAAGGAAACGCTCCCGTTCCTCGGCCATCATATGACTGATCTTCTTTCCCATGGCCTTTCGAAGATTGTCCGCTTCAGCCATCGAATAATCAGCAAGGACGGCTGCAATCTTCATCACCTGCTCTTGATACAAGATAACGCCATAGGTGTCGCCGAGTATCGGCTCGAGCTCCGGAACGATGTAGGCAACGGGCACTTTGCCGTTCTTTCTTTCCACAAACGCGTCGTGCATGCCGCTATCCAGCGGACCGGGACGATAGAGGGCGACCAGGGCGATGATATCTTCAAAACACGTGGGCTGCATGCGGCCCAATAGATCTTTCATCCCCGAGCTTTCCAACTGAAAAACACCGGTGGTTTGAGCGGCCCCCAACAGTTTAAAGGTTTTCGAATCGGACAAGTCCAATTTGGACAAGTCCGGCGGCTTTCCACCGCCTTTTTCTATGAGCGCACAGGCGTTCTTCATCACGGTCAAATTTCGCAGACCGAGAAGATCAAACTTGATCAGTCCGATCTTCTCAATGCACTTCATATCGTACTGGGTAACCACCTCCCCCCGCTTGCCCCTGGCAAGTGGAAGGTGGGCCACCAAGGGCCGGTCGGAAATAACCACCCCCGCGGCGTGGGTGGACGCATGCCTGGCCAGCCCTTCAAGGACCTGGGCGATCTCCATGAGTTCCTTGATCTGAGGGCGTTCCTCCATCAATGCTTTCAGCTTGGGTTCTCGGGCAATCGCCTCTTCGAGACTGATATTGAGGACTTCCGGGACCAGTTTGGCGATGACGTCGACCTCTTTCAGTGATACGCCCAGGGCACGCCCCACATCCCGAATCACCGCCCGGGCCTGCATCTTTCCAAAGGTGATGATTTGGGCTACATATTCGGCGCCCCCGTACTTGTCGACAATGTACCGGAAGACTTGCTCCCGGCCTGCGATGCAAAAATCGATGTCGATGTCGGGCATGCTCTTTCGGGCCGGATTCAGAAACCGTTCAAATATGAGGCCGTATGCCAGGGGATCCAGGTCCGTAATCTTCAAGGCATACGCCACGAGGCTGCCCGCGGCGGAACCGCGCCCCGGCCCCACGGGAATCCCCTGTTTCTTGGCAAAGCGCACAAAATCAGCGACAACCAGGAAGTAACCGGGAAATCCCATTTGTTTGATGACGTCCAGCTCGTATTCGAGCCGTTGTTCATACCGTGTCTTGTCTTCCGCCGACAGTGCCGGGTTTCGAGCAACGATCTTTTCGAGCCGATCGGCCCACCCCCGTTTGACTTCTCGTTCGAAAAACACCTCCAGGGGAGACACGGAACCGTCCGGCCGGCCCTCGGCCGACTCTTTGGCACTTTCCGGCACCTCGAATCTTGGAAAATGGAAGGTACTCAGATCCAACTCCAGGTTACACCGATCCGCGATCTCCAGCGTACTCTCCACGGCACCGGGATAATCCGTTGCGAAATAGGTCTGCATTTCCTGAGGCGATTTGAAATAGAGTTGGTCCGTCCGAAACTTAAGCCGTTTCTTCTCTCCCACGGTTTTGCCGGTCTGTATGCACAACAGCACGTCATGCGCCCGGGCGTGTTCCGATTTCAAGTAATGGCAGTCGTTGGACGCAACCAGCGGAATATCCTGACTGCGGCTGATCTCCAACAAGCCCCGGTTCACATCTTCCTGAATCTCTATGCCGTTGTTTTGCACCTCCAAATAAAAATTGCCTTTCCCGAACAGTTCCTCATACCGGCACGCCGCGGCCGCAGCCGTCTCCATACGCCCGGCCCGAATCAGCCTCGCGATCTCTCCGTGCAAGCACGCACTCAAGGCAATCAGTCCCTCTTTGCACTCGGCCAAAATCGTCTTATCAATCCGGGGTTTGTAATAAAAACCCTCCAGGTGGGCAGCCGTCACCAGTTTGCACAGGTTTTTATATCCCCGCCGGTCCTTCGCCAACAAGACCAGGTGATTCAGATCGTCTTTTTCCCGGGGCTCTTTTTTGAAACGGCTGTTGTTGGTGATGTAGACTTCACATCCGATAATGGGTTTGATCCCCGCCTTGGTCGCTCGCTGATAAAAGTCAAGGGCCCCATACATGGTGCCGTGGTCCGTGACGGCCACAGCGTTCATGTTAAGGGCGGCAACCCTGTCCAGAAGCGAGTCGATACGTATGGCACCGTCCAGCAGACTGTATTCGGTATGAACGTGGAGATGAACGAACTCGGCGTTTGACATCAATCTAACATGTAGTTGGGGGCTTCTTTGGTAATGATAACGTCATGGACATGGCTTTCCTTCAAGCCGGAGGCGGTAATCCGGACAAACCGGCCGTATCCTCTCAGGGTCTCGATGTCCCGACACCCCACATAGCCCATCCCGGCTCTCAATCCCCCGACCAGTTGATAGACACAGCCGGACAGGGACCCCTTATAAGGCACGCGACCGACGATGCCTTCCGGAACCAGTTTGGCGTCTTCCGTAAAGTCTTCCTGATAATATCGGTCTTTGCTCCCCTTCTTCATGGCCTCTACCGATCCCATCCCTCGATAGACCTTATAGCTTCTGCCCTGATAGAAGATGGTCTCACCGGGACTTTCTTCCGTCCCGGCAAAGAGGCCGCCGATCATGACGGAATGGGCCCCGACGGCAATCGCTTTTGTCACATCACCGGAAAATTTGATCCCGCCGTCGGCGATTAACGGAACCCCCGTCTTGTCTGAAATCGGCCGACAATACATGATGGCCCGAACCTGAGGCACACCGATACCGGCGATAACCCGGGTTGTACAAATGGAACCGGGACCGACACCGATCTTGACACCGTCCACCCCTGCTTTGACCAGTGCCTCGGCACCCTCGGCCGTAGCCACATTTCCGGCAATCAATTCAACGTCTTTAAACGTGGTCTTTATCCGATCCACCGCCTTGATGACGCCCGCACTGTGCCCGTGAGAGGTGTCAATCACCACCACATCCACGCCGGCTCCCAATAAGGCTTCGGTGCGTTTTTCCATCTCGGGGCCGATTCCCACTGCAGCGCCGACCCGCAGCCGCCCGATATCATCCTTGCAGGCATTGGGATATTTCTTTATCTTTTCGATATCCTTAATGGTGATGAGGCCGGTGAGCCGTCCATCTTCATCAACGACCAGAAGCTTCTCAATACGGTGCTCGTGAAGCAACTTCTTCGATTCTTCCAAGCTGATCCCGGCGGGAACCGTCACCAGCTTATCTTTGGTCATGACTTCGGACACCTTTTTGTTCAAATCCATTTCGAACCGAAGGTCTCTGTTGGTAACCAGGCCCACCAGGCGTCCACCTTCCACGACGGGAACTCCGGAAATCCGGTACTGTTTCATCAAATCCAGGACCTCGTGGATCTGCCGTCCGGGCTCGATGGTCATCGGATCGACGATCATTCCGCTTTCCGACTTCTTCACCTTATCCACTTCCTGGACCTGGCTGTCGATGCTCATATTTCGATGGATAACCCCGATACCCCCTTCTCTGGCCAAGCTGATGCAGGTTTGCGCCTCGCTCACCGTGTCCATGGCCGCGCTGACAATCGGAATGTTAAGCGAAATATTCCGGGTCAAACGGCTCTTCAGGTCAACGTCTCGGGGCAACACCTCGGAATAAGAGGGCACGAGTAAAATGTCGTCAAATGTCAAGGCTTCTTCAATCGCTGG
>CAZHHS010000114.1:4962-6399 GCA_964532395.1 uncultured Desulfobacterales bacterium
ATCGCCTATCCCACCGACACCTACTATGGTATCGGCTGTGATATCATGAACAAGCGAGCAATCGAGAAGATTTACTGGTTAAAACAGCGCAACCCCAAAAAACCGTTCAGCTTCATTTGTTACGACCTGAAAAATATCAGCCAATATGCCAAGGTAACCAACTATGCCTACAAAACCATGAAGCGCCTGTTACCCGGGCCGTATACCTTTGTGTTGGAAGGGTCGAAGCTGGTCCCTAAAATGATGCTGACTTCGAGAAAGACCGCCGGGATTCGGGTGCCGGATCACCCTATCGCCTTGGCCTTGGTCAAAGAACTGGGACACCCCATTATTTCCACCACGGCACCGCTGGCCGACGCCCCGCCGTCCGGAGGTCTCGACCCGTCTCTCATTCATGACGCACTGGGCGCTCATATCGATGTCGTTATTGATGGAGGACCCGTTTCCGGAGGGCCGTCCAGTGTGGTCTCGTTGATCGACGACACACCGGTGGTTATACGGGAAGGATTAGGAGACGTCGATATCTTCCGGTAGAGATGAGGCGCCCGCTTTTGAAGATTCGGTCTCCCGGTCCGCATTCAGAATGCGAATCAAATGGGGGGAGGGTTTAAAATGAACGACCCGCCGTTCAGGCAGGTCCGTATAGGCGCCGGTTCTGGGGTTTCTGGCCCGTCCGGCCCGTCTCTGTTTCAGGGTTATCCGGCCAAATCCCCGGATTTCAACCGAATCATCCCTGGCCAGGGCTTGGGCCATGCTGTCAAAGAGGCCGTCCACCACTAGCCGCATGTCCTTCTTGGTGATGCCGGGAAATGCGCGCACCAGATTGTCGACCAGGTCTTTCCTTACCATCTGTCACGCACCGATGCCTCCCTATGCCCCGTTTCCAGGGACCCAGAGATACCCAAAATAACAGACACGTGCCGTTATTCGATCCAACGCCCCTTCAATGACCTTGGACCCGATCAGATATTCAAGCAGGGAAAACTCCTTGGTCTTGGGATAAACCGCCGTCGGCTCACCTTTAATCCCGCCTTCTTTGCCTGCCCATCGGATGGCATCTTCCAGGTTGCCCAACCGGTCCAGCAAACCGAGTTCTTTCGCCTTTTCTCCGGTTAAGATCCTGCCGTCGGCAACCGACCGCACCGCGTCTTCAGACATATCTCTTCCTTCGACCACGGCACCGACAAACTGCTCATGAACAGTATCGATAAAGTTCTGGAGCAGCGCTTCTTCATCGGGGGTCATCTTTCGAAACGGCGACCCGGCGTCTTTATATCTGCCACTCTTCAACAAACGTGCGGACACACCCAGTTTTTCCAAGAGATTTTCCACATTGGCAAATTCCATGATCACGCTGATGCTGCCGGTAATGGTGCCGGGGTTGGCCATGATCTGATCACAGGCGGCAGCCACATAATAGCCGCCGGAAGCAGCGAT
>CAZHHS010000115.1:0-6376 GCA_964532395.1 uncultured Desulfobacterales bacterium
ACACTTTTACTATACTTGACTCCCCAGAAATGTCTGGTATTCTTTTTTAGTTAGTTGACCTTGTCACCGGGTTGAGTTTACAGAAAAAGCATTGAGCCGATCATTGAAGCCTTTTTTAAGGTTTTCGACAAGGATGCTAAGACATAATTCATGCTTAAAGGAGGACAGCAACTATGGCAAAACCAGAAGAGATGTATCGATGTCAAACCAACAATTGCGGCTTTATATATGATCCCGATCGAGGAGACAAAAAAGGCAAGATTGCCAAGGGAACTTCTTTCAAAGATCTACCTGACGAGTGGCGCTGTCCTATCTGTGGCGCAACCGATAAGACCTTCAGACCCTGCGCTGGCCCTGACGCCATGAAATGTGAAACATGACAACCAGATAATGCCTTGACTGCGGTGAGATCACCGATATTGTGGCGTCTCATCGACCATTCCGTCTGATATCAGGTTATCGAATGTCGAAAGTTTTTACCTCCAGACTTTGCCTTGGCGGAGAAGAAATCCGTAATCAAGGTTTTTGCTTCAGCTTCGGAGATTTCATTTATTGATAAATACTCCCGATGCCTCCACCAGACCATGTGCTGTTCGCTGAAGTGCACATCTTGTTCATAGCAGCTCAATAACAGTTGACGCGTTATCATAGAGATTCACTTGTCTCGTGGCCTTCAACAGGCGTCGTTTTGTAAAACGTCTCTCTTGACTTCTGGTTATCCCAGCCTTTTTTCCCATAAACATTATTTGAGAGGTAGGGTCCTTATATGACACCCAACATAAGACAAAGCCGCCCCGGGTGGAAATTCGATAATAGCTACGTAATGTTACCCGAGGCTTTCTACGTCCGCATGAATCCAGTACCAGTGCGGGCACCGAAACTCGTGATTTTCAATGTAGCAGTGGCCCAGTTTTTAGGGCTGAACCCCGATGCCTTAAAGGGCAACGAGGGCGCTGCCATTTTCTCGGGCAACACGATCCCCGAGGGGGCGGAGCCTCTCGCTCAGGCCTATGCAGGGCATCAATTTGGCTCTTTCACCATGTTGGGTGATGGACGGGCAATATTGTTGGGCGAGCAAGTTACACCTAAAGGTGAGCGCTTCGACGTGCAATACAAAGGGTCCGGCAAGACACCGTTTTCGCGGCGAGGGGACGGGCGGGCGGCCTTAGGGCCGATGCTTCGGGAATACATCATCAGCGAGGCCCTCCACGCCCTGGACATACCGACGACCCGCGGCCTGGCGGTGGTGACCACTGGTGAAAAGGTTTTCCGTGAAACCACCCTCCAGGGGGCTATCCTCACGCGCACGGCGGCTAGCCACATCCGCGTGGGCACTTTCGAGTATGCGGCAGCGAGGGGCAAGCCGAGCGAAATCCGGGCGCTGGCCGATTACACCATCCGTCGCCACTTTCCTGATCTGGCCGAAGATAGCAATCCGTATCTTGCCCTACTGGGGGCCGTCATGGAGCGGCAGGCCTTCTTGGTGGCCCGATGGCTACTGGTTGGTTTTATCCATGGCGTGATGAATACTGACAACATGGCCCTTTGCGGTGAAACCATCGACTACGGTCCCTGCGCGTTCATGGACGCCTACGACCCGAATACCGTCTTCAGCTCCATTGATCACAACGGTAGATACGCCTACGGCCGGCAACCGCAAATAGCCCAGTGGAACCTAGCCCGGTTTGCCGAGACACTCGCGCCGCTGATTCACGAGGATCCCCAAAAGGCCGTATCAATGGCAAATGAGGTGATCTCCGGGTTTTCAAACATCTTTCGTCATCACTGGCTAGCGGGCATGCGAGCGAAAGTGGGGCTGTTGAACGAAGAAGCAGCTGACGTCGGCCTGGTTGAGGACCTGCTCGATTGCATGCACCGACACGGTACAGACTATACGAATACCTTTCGCGACTTGGCATCCGGTTCCTTGCCGGAGGTCTCCGTGTTTCGGGCCTCGGATTTTGAACAGTGGATCAAGCGTTGGCAGGCCCGGCTAAAGCGGCAATCCGATTCGTGGGAGGCATCCCGCCGACTGATGAACACCCACAATCCCGCTGTTATCCCCCGCAACCACCGGGTGGAAGAGGCTTTGGAGGCCGCTGTGGAGCAGGCCGACTTTACGGTCATGGAAAAACTCCTGGGTGTTCTGTCCCAACCTTACCAGGATCCGCCGCAAGAGGCCGGCTATCACCTACCAGCGCCCCCTTCGGAACACCCCTACAGAACCTTTTGCGGTACATAACAGGCTAGCAAAAAACTCACAATTTCGTTTTCTGCTACATTTCAATGCGCTTATCATTTTGATATTACCTAAAACCTCACATCCCCCCATTTTCTGACTTTTCCTGTGTAATCTACCAAATATCACACCCTTGATTTTGGCAGATTTCTGAGATAGAGCGCAAGCGGGACTTGAATATAGGTTGCGTCACTTGACCCCACTTGACAGCCTAAAAATTACCGTAACTGTACTAGCACGATCTAATCCCCGGCCCTGTTAAGAAAGCCGCCGACAAACTGGACGAGTTCGAAGCGCCCATCTACGCTCCATAAACACCCACTGACGATAAATCCAATCTAAGGATTTGTATGAATTAGAAGTGGTGCCGAAGGCGAGACTCGAACTCGCACCTGCATACACAGACTAGACCCTGAACCTAGCGCGTCTACCAGTTCCGCCACTTCGGCACTTCGGGAGGCAGAAAAGAGTTGATTTTAAACAGGAAGTAATCTATTTATTTCGTTTTGCTCAATTTGTCAAGCCCCATGATGGCTTACACGTAAATGAAAGAGATTTGGTTCGCTTAACGATCTTTTCCGATGCAACACATTACCGATCTGAAACAAATTGTCCGGCCTTTTCCGAATGCCGTGGTTACCATCGGCAACTTCGACGGGGTTCATATTGGACATCAGGCCCTTTTTGGACAAGTCATCGAAAAAGCAAAGCAATTGGAGGGCACGGCCGTCGTGGTAAGCTTTGCCCCCCATCCCATACGAGTCCTGAAATGCGACAAGCACTTTCCCCTGATTACGCTTTATGAACAAAAAGTCGAACTTATTGCAGCTACCGGCGTTGATGTATTGGTCTGTATCCCCTTTACTCTCGAATTTGCCGATATCGCCGCCCGCCGATTTGTAAAAGAGATTCTTGTTGAGACCATCGGCATGAAGGCCGTTATCGTGGGGCCGGATTACTCTTTCGGAAAGAAGCGAGAAGGAAATATTGAGCTCTTGAAGGAAATGGGAGGGTATCTGGGGTTTGAGGTCAATATCGCCGATTGGGTGGAAGCGGGGCCGCGGAGAATCAGCAGCACTGAAATAAGGAATCTGGTCATGGCGGGCGAGGTGGAAGCGGCATCAATATTGCTTGGCAGATACTACCAGATTCGCGGAACAGTCCGACGAGGACGGGACCGGGGAGGCAAGCTTCTCGGTTATCCTACGGCCAACTTGTCGCTGGAAGATGAACTCTGCCCCAAGGCCGGTGTGTATGCGGTCACCGTGGAATACGAAGGTAGACGCTATCAAGGCGTGGCCAACATTGGCGACAGCCCGACTTTTGAAAATGGTCAATACAACCTGGAGGTCCACATACTCGATTTCCACGAAAGTATCTATGGCAAACCGATCCGTGTAAATTTCGTAAAGCGCCTTCGCGGAGAAACCAGATTCCCGTCCCCCCAAGCCCTGTCCGACCAAATCCGAGAGGACACGCAACAAGCCCGAAAGGTCCTGTCTGACCTGCAACAGTGACGGCCGGATTGCAAGACTGCCGGTTTCAAATGGAAACAACAGGTTATCATGTCGCAAAACGGGAAAGTTGTTTTATCTCTCACCATAGGCATTCTTGTTTCGGGCGTTACGCTTTATTTGACCTTCCGGAACGTTCCCCTCGATGCGCTTCTGGACTATTTGAGCGTTGTCAACTACTGGTGGGTCATCCCCACCTTGTTTTTCATTTTTGTCGGGTTCGCCATCAGGGTCGTACGGTGGCAACTGCTTCTTAGCCCTTTCAAGAAGACCTCGTTTCCCGCCGCATTTCACCCCCTGATGATCGGATTCGCATTGAATGGTGTACTACCTGCTCGCTTGGGAGAAGTAGCCCGTCCGGCGGCCTTTGCCAAAAAAGAACAGGTTCCGTTTTCCAAGGTACTGGCCACAGTGGGTGCGGAAAGAGTCCTGGATGTCTTCGTATTACTCGGTTTTTTCGCCGTCGTCATCGCCACAGTGGATATCGATCCTGATCTGGAGCTGACGTTTGGAAAGTATCATCTGGACACATCAACGCTTGACACAGTTGCCACCGCCACCGTCAGGCTCTGTATATTGATGGTGTTCACTATCGTTTTGATCAGCGTCGAAAAAACCCGGGCATTTATGAAAAGAATTATTGTCAGTTTACCTAAACTCTTCTTTTTTACCAAAAAGACCACTCAGGAAAGAATAAAAGAGGGCCTTTGTTCCAAGCTTGTTCAAGTGCTCGATAACATTGCCATGGGTTTTTATCTTCTCCGCAGTCCTTGGAAATTGGGCCTTTGCTTGCTACTGTCCCTGGCGGCGTGGTTTTTTGCCGGCCTTTCCCATTACGTCATGGCCCTGGGATGTCCGGGTGTGAACGTATCTTTTCTTGAAATGTGCGCGGTAATGGTCATTCTTTGTTTTTTTATATCGCTTCCATCCGTTCCCGGATATTGGGGATTATGGGAAGCAGGTGGGGTTTTCGGGCTTCTGATTTTCGGCGTCTCCTACAAACAGGCCGCCGGCTTTAGTCTGGTGAATCACTTCTTTCAGTTGGTACCGATTATCTTGGTCGGTCTCGTCTCACTGATCATGACCGGAGTAGACATCGCCCAGCTCAAGAAACCGACTGACCGCAGCTAGGCGCTTTGTGCCGTGTCATGTATCAAGTGTCTAATCTGAAAGAAAGTGAAGCATCCCCTACGTCATCCCGGCCCCGGATCGAGTACCGGATATACAGTGCGGTGTTGTCAAACCAGCAGGCGCAACCTTGCCGCTCATCCGGTATTTCTGGCAAATTCGGAGATTCTGGATTCCGGGTCAAGCCCGGAATGACGGCATCTTTACGACATTATGGATGTGACATGACACTCGGCCGCTCAGTCTACCCTGATTCAGCCCCAAACGAAGAATTTCCTGCCAGACCCCGCGGGGTTATACGAATCGAAAAAAAACGACCCCACATAACCCACCGAAGGAAGCCAACAAATCGTCAAGCCCGCCCGCCTCGCAAAAATGGAATGGAAACTCCGGGAGGGACATGATATCTTAATGACATGTGGTCTTTAAAAAACAAATGGCGCGTCTGTTTGCGACGTATCAAGGAGGTAGACATGGCAAGAGCAGGTAAGTTGGGACTATGCTTATGTCTGGTCCTCGCACTCTGGTTGAGCACAGCCAGTGCGGTGGAACAAGAAAACGCAGCCCCGATTATTGAAATAGAGACCCCCACCCACAACTTTAAGGAGGTCTCCCAGGGAGAAACCGTTAAACACACCTTTAAGGTCCGAAACACAGGAACGGCCCCCCTCCAAATCAAAGGAGTGAAACCGGGCTGAGGGTGCAGCGTGGCCCGGTACGATCGGACCATCCCGCCGGGAGGCGAGGGCAAGATCACACTGGAAGTCCATACCCGGAATTTTCAGGGCAACCTACATAAATCCGCTCGGGTATCGACCAATGACCCGAACAAGCCAACCTTGATAATCGGACTCAAAGGAAAGGTCTGGGCCCCCATACACGTCAAACCTCGGTACGCACGGCTGTTCGGTGTTTCCGGTGAAGACGTGGAATCGACGATTCATATCTACGGCAACAAAAAGGAACCGTTGGTGGTGGAACTCGGTTCGGTCTCGGTTCCGGACAAAGTGGCCGTCCAATTGAAAACCTTGGAAGAAAACAAGGCGTACCAGCTCAAAGTTAAAAACAAGGTGGAAGGGGAGGTTCGGTATAACGGGCAAGTCAAACTTACAACCAACTACCCTGAAAAACCGGAACTCATGATTCGCGTCTCAGCAAACATGCGCCCCGCCATTGAGCTTAGGCCCAAGGCACTCAGTTTTGGCCGGATACCGGCGGAACGGTTGGACCAATTGAGTAAACAGGGCAGAGCGTTGAAACGCCCCATTATGGTGGTTCTCAATAAGGGAGACGATCTGAAAGTCAATAAAGTGGAATCGGAAAAGTCGCTTTTTAAGGCCGTTACCAAAGAGATGTCTAAGGGGAAAATGACCCAGATACTCATCGAACCCGTTTTTGAGAACCTGCAAAAGGGACCAAACGAAGACCATATTAAGATATTCACCAACCAGAAAGGCAACGAGGTCTTGAAAGCCACTGTGCGATTCGAGGTGCT
>CAZHHS010000116.1:0-6369 GCA_964532395.1 uncultured Desulfobacterales bacterium
CGCTGCCGTCGGTTATGTTGATGCCCGACGGCGCGGAATCTTTACCACCCGGGACTTTCACGAGTTGTACGAACTCGACGACTTGAATCTCATCATCGAGGTAACCGGAAATCCCTCCCTGGCCAACGAAATATATCGAACAAAGCCACCTCATGTCCGATTGATGGGAAACGTCTCAGCCCGACTCTTTTGGGATCTCTTTCAGATTGAAGAGGAACGGATTGCGGAACGCAAGCATGCCGAGCGGGCATTGAGGGCCGATGGACGTTTCCTACAGAGTGTGTTTGACGCCATTCAGGATGGTGTCACCGTCGTCGATTGCGACTTTAATATCGTCCGAGTAAATGCCTGGGTCGAGAAGATGTTTTCCCTTCAAGAGCCTTTGATCGGACGGAAGTGTTACGAAGCCTATCAAATTGGTAAATCACCGTGTCCGTGGTGTCCCTCCGTTCGTGCGATCGACACCGGACAGGCCCACAGTCAAGTGGTCCGTTTCCCCTCGGCGGCAGGGTCTCGCTGGATCGAGTTGTCGGCGTTTCCCTTGAGAAATGCCGACGGCAACCTTACGGGCGTCATTGAACACATCAAGGATATTTCGGAAAGAAAGCAGGCGGAAGCGGAACTTGAAAAGCGGCACAGAGAACTGGAAGCCATCAATGCCGTCCTCCTGAGTATGACCCGGGAATACAATCTGGACGGCATGTGCCGAGTGCTTCAAGACATGATGGGGGAACTCTATCCCGGGTTTCAGACGTGGATGTTTCTGCTCGCCCCCCAGCGGGACCGTTTCTTCTTTCCCAGGCCTCGACAAGAGAATATCCAAACCACATGTTACGACCGAGCCAAACGCAGACTCGACCGCCTGGGATTGGCGGAAACGCTTTTGAAGGTTTTGAGCCGAGGCGAACTGGGACCATTGTGTTCCGGCGTCCGCGGGGCGGACGCCCCGGAAGTCATCCGGCAACTGGCCCAAGGATTCTCCACATGGATTGCCGTCCCCATTGAAATAGAAAGCCAGACTCACGGGATCTTTATGCTGACATCGACCGATGTCGGGGCCAACATGGAAGCGGATTTGGTCTTCGTGGAAACCTTGATCCGGCAGATTTCCGGGGTTATCCGTTATCAGATCTCCAAGGAAGTTCGAGAAGAAGCATTTCGGAGCCAGCTAACCGGTCCGGACAAATTCAAGGGACTTGTCGGTCGCAGCAAACAAATGCAGCATATTTACCGGATGATCCAATCCGTGGCGGATTCGAGCGGAACGGTACTCATTACGGGAGAGAGCGGCACCGGAAAGGAGTTGGCTGCCCGAGCCATCCACCAGGCGGGAAAATACAAGCGGACGCCCTTTGTGGTGGCCCATTGCTCTTCTTTTGTGCCTACCCTGGTGCATTCAGAGATCTTCGGGCACGAGAAAGGCGCCTTTACGGGAGCCGTCAGCCGAAAGCGAGGACGTCTGGAAAGGGCGCAAGGGGGGATCTTGTTCCTGGACGAGGTCGCCGACCTTCCCTTGGAAACGCAGGTACTCTTGTTGAGATTTCTCCAGGACAGGAGTTTTGAACGGGTCGGCGGAGAACGCCTCGTCGAAGTTAACGTCCGCGTGATCGCGGCCACGAACAAGAACATGGAAAAGGAAATGAAGGCGGGCCGTTTACGAGAGGACTTCTACTATCGTCTCAACGTCTTGCCGATAAGAATGCCTCCCCTCCGCGAACGAGTCGGGGACATCCCGTTATTGGCGGATCATTTTTTGAGGACCTATTGTCTTGTGGAAGGTAAACAGATGGCCGGGTTTGAAAAGGAGGCCATGAGGTTGATGATGGACTACGATTGGCCCGGCAATGTTCGAGAGCTTCAGAATACGGTCGCCCGATGCGTGATGTTGGCCTCCGGAGATCGAATCCGGGCGGAGGTGCTGCCGGATAAAATACGTACGCAACTGGCGTACCCGGAGTATTCCCTGGCAGGCACGGAAAAGCATCTAATCGAAAAGGTCTTGCAGGAATGTAACGGAAACAAGCATGAAGCCGCCCGGCTTTTGAAGATCAGCCGGGGGACTTTGTACAGCAAGATGAAAAAGCACGGGATATCGATGTGAAAAAGTCCTATCGCCAAAGAAGGGTTCCGGTTAAAAAAGTGAACAATCGACGGATTTCGGGTCGGATTTTGACCCACCATAAGTGACTGTTATTGCCTTTAGAAAACGGGCAAAAGCCGAAAGGGGGTTGGATATTGAACACTTCTCCCCTCCTTCTTTTATCTCTCTGTTATCTCACCCTATAATGCCTTGTCTATAATAGATCAATATAAGCAATAGCTTACGCAACATCCCGTCCCCTCTTTCTTCCCACCATTCTTTGTGGCATCACCTTTGATTACCCAACTATACAACTCTGGTGCGTCCGCCTTTCAACCCGTTCGATTAAAACAGGCCCATTGATTTCTTGTTTTCGGTTACGAGCATATGAGTTCACTCGTTGATTACCAACTCGGCCTTATTACCCAGGACAGAGGTCTGGAAAGGATTATGAAACGGATCTCAAAGCATTTCGGCTCATCTTTGACGCTGTATGAAAGTTGCGTCGATTTTGTCAAAGCGCATGACAGCAGCATAAAAGGCGTCGTTATTGTAGACGGGGCGGTCTGTTCCCGGCCCCGCCTTATGGATCTCCAAATGGTTCTAAATGAAGTACCTGCGTGGCAGGTTGTCTACCTGCCGCAAACCGGAAAAAGGCGAGAAGTTAAAGAAGCAATGGATCTCGGCGCGTTCGGTTCTTTGCACAAGCCCGTCAGTGAGCACGAGGTCCGCCAGATGCTTCGGTCCGTCATAGGAGTTTGAATCAACATGGAAACCATTTCGTCGGTAAAACCTTTGCTGGCAGTTTCCGTTTCTCTCGTTGCTACGATCTTTATTATCGCCTTTCGCAGAAACATCAATTGGAGGGAAACGTGGACGTTTCTGGCCGCATTCATCAAGCTGGCAATTATCCTGTCGATGGTACCCGCCATATTGGAAGGAAAAAAACTCGTCTTCAAAGTTGTCGAAATACTGCCGAATGTGGGGCTTGCCTTTCGTGTGGATAGTTTCGGACTCCTCTTTGCATTGGTTTCTTCCTCGTTGTGGATTGTTACATCCGCTTATTCAATCGGCTATATGCGGGGCCTCAAAGAGCACAGCCAAACCCGATATTTTTGCTTCTTTGCTCTTGCGCTTTCCGCTACGGTCGGCGTCGCCTTCGCAGCCAACCTTTTCACTCTCTACCTGTTTTACGAGATGTTGTCCTTCGCTACCTATCCGCTGGTGACACACCATCAAGACACCGAAGCACGAGTTTCCGGACGAAAATATCTACTTTACATCGTGGGAACATCCGTTGGGTTGGTTCTCCCCGCCATGCTGATTTCATACAATTTGGCCGGCCATCTCGAGTTTACCAGGCAAGGGTTTCTGGCAGGAACCGGCGGAGAGACTCTCATGCTGGTGTTACTTCTGATGTTGGTCCTGGGATTTGCCAAGGTGGCCATCATGCCCCTTCACTCCTGGCTACCTGCGGCGATGGTCGCCCCTACTCCCGTCAGCGCCTTGCTTCACGCCGTCGCCGTGGTCAAGGTCGGGGCGTTTAGCGTTTTTCGAGTGATAACCGGTGTGTTCGGAACCGACCTGTTAACCGCTTTGAACATAGGAATGGTGGTGTGCTACCTTGCGGCATTTACAACGATTGTCGCCTCACTCATCGCACTATCTCAAGACGGGTTAAAACGAAGACTGGCCTTTTCAACGATCGGGCAGCTCTCCTACATCGTATTGGGGGCGGCACTTCTGTCTCCCTGTGCGCTGGTCGGAGGCATGACGCATATCGCGATGCACGCCTTTGGAAAAATCACCCTCTTTTTCTGTGCCGGTGCCATCTTTGTGGCCACGGGCAAAAAAAACATCAGCGAGATGGTGGGTATCGGCAAGCGCATGCCCATCACCATGACCGCCTTTTTCATTGGCTCTCTCAGTATTATCGGCCTACCCCCTTGCGGGGGCTTCATCAGTAAATGGCACCTGGTGTTGGGAACACTTGAGGCGGATCAGTGGCCCATGCTGGTGGTACTTCTCACCAGTTCTTTGTTGACCGCCGGATACTTCTTTCCGGTCGTTTACAGGGCCTTTTTTTGCAAACATGAAGATGCCCTGTTCGGCAATAAAATAAGGGAAGCGCCCAGCTGGTGTGTGGTCCCGATTGTGGTAACCGCTGCCTGTTCGATTGCCCTTTTCTTCTATCCCGAACCTTTCTTCAGGTTGGCCGATCTGGCCGTAAAGGAGATATTGGGAGGTTAGGTAAATGAATGAAGATCAAAATGGAGAGAAGATTATTCTTTCTCATGAGCCCGCACCGGGATATAGGCCTGTCTTCTACATCGTGAGTATTGTGGCCGTTTTGTATCTTGGCGGCATTTTCTTAAGCAGCATTTTGTGAAACGGGGGTTGATGTGAAGAAAGAACTGACATTTTTTGATAAGCCACGGAACGTAAAAAGGCTGCTAGCCGTTTTTTATTCCTCTCTCATCGTGCTCCTCATTTTGGACTTCTTCGTTCATAAACATGCAGCTTTTCCGTGGGAAAAAGCCGGCGGCTTCTTTGCTGCGTACGGATACGTCTCCTGTGTCCTCCTGATTTTTATAGCAAAGCTGCTTCGCCTGATTATTAAGAGGGATGAGGGATATTATGACTAACTTGATGCCTCCAGCACTGATATTTATTGTCGGGTCCCTTTTCATCCCGTTGATAAAGGGCAGGTTCAAGTCCGCATTCATGTTGTTTTTGCCCGTCGTCGCTTTTTTCACTCTAGTCAAGATGCCTCCGGGAGAACATTGGGTGGTCCATGCGTTTAATTACGATCTCATCTTTGGCAGAGTTGACAAACTCAGCACCGTCTTTGGCTATATTTTCATCTTAATATCCTTCATAGGCGTTCTTTTTGCTCTTAAGGTGAAAGATGACCTACAACATTTTTCCGCATTTATGTACGCCGGCGGCGCTCTTGGTGTTACTTTCTCCGGGGATTTAGTTACCTTATATATCTTCTGGGAGATAATGGCGGTGTTTTCAACATTTCTTATCCTGGCCCGTAAAACAGAGTCATCGACAAATGCGGCGTATCGGTACGTCTTGGTTCATTTGTTCGGAGGTCTGTGCCTTTTGGCCGGCATAATGCTCTATATACAGAACACAGGTACGGCACGGTTTGACTATATAGGATTGGATGGAACGGCATCTTGGCTCATCTTCATAGGTATCGCGCTCAATGCCGCTATTCCTCCTTTGCACCCATGGCTCCAGGACGCTTATCCTGAAGCAACCGTTACGGGAGCCGTTTTTCTGAGTGCTCTTACCACAAAGAGTGCAGTGTATCTTATGGCCAGGACCTTCCCCGGCACGGGTCTTCTGATCTACGTGGGGGCCCTCATGACTGCGATACCGATCTTTTATGCAGTTCTTGAGAACGACGTTAGGCGCGTGCTGGCTTACAGCCTCATTAACCAGGTCGGATTCATGATGTGCGGCATCGGCATAGGAACACAATTGGCCATCAACGGCACGGTTTCCCATGCGTTCTGTCATATTTTGTATAAAGCACTGCTTTTCATGGCGGCGGGATCCGTTCTTCACATGACCGGGAAGATAAGGTGTACGGACCTGGGCGGTTTATACAAAACCATGCCGCTGACCTGTTTGTTCTGCATGATAGGGGCGGCTTCCATTTCAGCGTTTCCTTTGTTTAGCGGGTTTGTGAGCAAGTCCATGATAATCAGTGCTGCTTCGCACGACAAGCTGATTTTTGTATGGCTCATTCTGCAATTCGCCTCCGCTGGTGTATTTCATCATGCAGGCATCAAGGTTCCATTCTTTACATTCTTCGGCCATGACTCCGGTATCAGAACAAAAGAGCCGCCGCTGAACATGCTTCTTGCCATGGGCCTTGCGGCCTTTTTCTGCATTGCGATCGCCGTTGTTCCTGGGCCGCTTTATGACATTCTCCCGTATCCGGTCGATTATGTCCCTTATACCGGGGCCCACGTGGTAGGCCAGCTGCAACTACTGATGTTTGGCGCCTTGGCCTTCACGCTTCTGATTCTGTCTGGATATTATCCGGCAGAGATGAGGGCGATCAATCTGGATACGGACTGGTTCTATCGTCGGGGCGCAAGGCTTTTCTACAACGTGACCGACAGAGTTTTGAACAGGCTTAACGAGATCTGCGCCGACATATTCGCTTACTCGATTCCAAAGTGGGTCGGCCGGGTGAGCAAACGGCCCCTGAGCTTGCCGCTGCAATACTATTTGAAAAAAATGGAAAGAGGGGACCGTCATTACAG
>CAZHHS010000117.1:0-567 GCA_964532395.1 uncultured Desulfobacterales bacterium
ATCTGGGTGCCCACCTGTTGAGCCTGTTTTTGACGGCGGGCAGCTATTTTCGCCATAAAGCACCGCAAGCACGGGGGTTCGACGACCAAGGTAATCCGGTTGATGTGCGCGGGCTTTTTGACCCCGCCTTGTTCGCAGAACTGGTGGCAGGTGTGTTTACGTCATATTATGACGGGTTTACCGGACGCCCCTTTAGGGCTGAGATGCCTGTGGATATGGACCGGCTGGTTTCTCGGATGATAGCGGAGATGGGCGTCGATCGGCATATGGAAGAAGTATTGCGGGTGGCGGATCAAACAGAGATGTCGGATGAGGCCTTCCGGGAATTTCTCAGTCGACGGGGATATAGCCGGGAAGCGATACGCAGGGAAAAAAAGGGGGTTCGGGATATTACCGCCTACACCGGCCCGCATCTGGGCGGATTCAACGAAGGGATATCGCTTCCCGAACTGATTGAAACCGTCGGGACCATGGCCGCCTTCTGCATTGCCGGTCGATACCGATCAGAAACGCTCGGGGAGGAACACGTACCCGCCTCCCCAAGCATCTCAAGCAGCTGAATCATCC
>CAZHHS010000117.1:577-6243 GCA_964532395.1 uncultured Desulfobacterales bacterium
CTGAGAACGAGACGGATGGGCGATTTCCAAGTACTTTTTGGCCTTTTCGTTTCCCAAATCCGCTGCCTTTTCGAAATCCTCGATGGCCGGGTCGGTAGAACCGAGCTTCCATTTGGCGATTCCCCGTCCATAATAGGCGGAGGAATCGTTGCCGTTGACTTCGGTTAACTTTTCAAAGTCGGCCAGTGCTGCCTTGATCCGTCCTGCGGCAAGATGATCGATCCCGCGATTCAGATAGGCATCGGCAAAGTCGGGATTGAGCTTAATAGACTTCGTGCCGTCTTCGATGGCCTGTTCATATTGGCCCATGGTCGCATAGAGGATGGCCCGATTATAATAGATGACGGCTTCTGTGGGGGTTAATTCCAGGGCCTTGGTAAAGTCCTCGAGCGCCTGATCGCGGTTTCCCAGCTTGAAATGGGCGATGGCCCGATGATGATGGGCAAGGGCATCTTCGGGTTGTATTTTGATGGCTTTCGTGCACGCCTTGATTTGATTCTTCCAGCGACTTGCTTGCTTCGGATCCGGCGCCGTATGACCTTTGGCGGTTACCGGCTTCGGCCCTGAATTATCGGCGGCCGTTTCACCCGCAGGGGTTTGGTCATGCGTCGCTACGTCCTGCCGGGCCAACGCCGTGTCGGTATCGGCGGAGGGATCCAGCTGTTCCAAAGCCTTCCGGGCCGCTTGGGCCACTGATTTTTCCTCCACCATTTTTCCGTCTTTTTGGGTCATCACCACACCGGTGTCTTCCAGGGCCTTCTTTAACGGCCCGGTGGCCGTGGGATCTCCCAGCCCGCCGAGAGCCTTGGCGGCAGCTTCCCGGACAAACACGATTTCGTCGGTTTCAAGAACCCGAACCAGCAGGGGCACTGCGTTGCGGGCATTCAACTTGGCCAAAGCGTCCGCGGCGTTTTTTCGAACCATCCAGTGCTGGTCCGTTTCCAGAGCCTTCATCAAGGGAGATACGGCGTGTTGGGGATCCTTGGAAAGGCCGAGTTTGAAAGCGGCCTGGGACCGTTGAGTCAGTTCCCGGTTTGGCTCTGTCAGGATGCGGGCATAATTCGGGGTATCGCTGTCAGGGGCTTCGATTGTGGATACCGGCTTTTTCGGCGGCTGGGCTCGAACGATTTCGGCACGAGCGGCGGATTTGTCCGTTTGAGGGGAATGCGCAGCGGGACCGGTTATACTGGCGGTTAACACGGAAAAGGGCATGGTCATCAAAGACCCCATGAACGCCAAGACCAACACCACGGGCAGCGCGTAACCCATAGCGCCGGTCGCCACCACCCCCATTTTTTCCCGCCGTGACGGCTGAAAGGATATTTCCCCGGAATCTCGCAGGTTCTTATAAAGAAGGAAGGTATATACGACGCTGAACGGTACCATAAAAAGGGCCGCCAGTTGACCGATGATGGGTATGGCGGAGAGTAACAGAGAAATAAACCAAACGGCCAGCAGTCTGACGGCGACCGCCACCCACTTGCCCTGGACGTAAGCCTTGCTCTTCAACAGGGCGTCCATGCCCCGGACATCCTCATCCATGAAAACGAAGGGGGCGGCAAAAAACCAGACGGTCAGGATGATGCCCGGAATAACAAAGAAGAGGTGGGCGCCCGTCAATATGATTCCCGTCAGCATAGCCAACCATAGATGCCCGAGGATCTTGGGTTTGCCTGTCATAAAGGCCTCTTTTACACTACATCGCTCATCAATGACGGCCACCAGGAACGCCGACAATGCCCAGTTGGCGACCCATATGGCAGCCGCAACGCCCAAGAGCATGCCGCCCGCCGTGATTCCGGCCTTCAGGCCGGGAACAGCCAATGCGATCACGAAGCCCAGCCCGAAAAACGGGGCGAAGGCCAGGGCGGGCAAGACCACCGTGGCAAGGGCGATGAGTATGAGGGGTTTCATCCGGCGTTTGTATACGGCCCAGGCACGGGTGAGCAATTCTCGGATTCCTAACAGTCCCTCTGGAGACATCCCGATATTCATAATTCTTCCCCCTAATGTCTGAATTTATCTTTCTTTTACGCTTTTCGATATTTCAGTGATCAAACTTTAGGGCTCTTTTCAGAAATCGGGTACGAAAAGCGGCAAGTTGGCAACGAACTTTGTCAGATAATGTGTGGTGGCGTAATCTGAGCGAGGAGCCTTGGGACCGCTTCAAATTTCAAAGTCCCTAAAACTCGGCCTCAAGAGTCCCTAAATTCCGTTGGGGCTGTCTTTTCTGAGTTTGTTATCCGGGTCTTGCAACGTGTGTGGCGCGTTCGACGTCCACCCCGCCAACGGAATCAAGGGTCTCTAGAGGCCTCAGACAGTTAGGTGCATTGAAATTTGAAACGGTCCCAAAGCACGACCTTGTCAAACAGGACAACTCAAGTTCGTTTGCAGTCAGTCTCCGGATGTTTATTGAAAGTGTCACGAGCGCTTTGCATGAGTTGTTCGAGCGACCATTATGGACCTTTTGGGGCACCCATTTGAACAAGAGAGCGGCCCACGCAAGTGGGCAAATCATAAACTGTTTGAGGCCGTTAGGCCGAGTTTTTATGATTTAGCGAGCGCGTTCATGAATGGGTCAAAAGGTCCATGCAGGGAGTGAGGAGAACTTATGCAAAGTGCTCGTCTCCAAAATACTGGAAATAAACGTCGTTGCTCACAGGAAGCCGCCGGGCGATTTCATCCAGCTTTTTACGACGCCATCAATTTTGGCACAGACTTTGATTGTCAAACCAGTTGAATTTTCGCTTCAGGAGGCCCGACGATGACGCTTACGGTTCCGGATTCGATCCAGCAGCTTGGCAAAACCAAAGACGGTATGGCACTGGGTGGACGGTCAAAAAACGACCCCGCGACCATCGCTTCCAAACCGAAATCCTTTGGAACACTTCTGGGACGGGTCTTGGACACCACGGCAACGGATCCGACGGGAACGGATGTCCCCCACCCGTCCGTGATTCGGCGGCTGGTGGCGTGGATCGAAAGAGAAATGAATACCTTGCTTTTTGACGCCGTCGGCGCAACGCCACTTGGGGAAACCTTGGCCGACCCCTTTTTAAGCAGGCCGAGCGAAATTGCCGATCTGCCGCATGCCTGCGAGGCCACGGACGGCAAGGTGAATGGAAAGACCGCGGATGCGCCCCAGAATATGGCCGGTTGCGAGGTAAACGCCGGGGATACGGAGTCGATTATCAAGCAGGCCGCCGATCGATATGACGTGGACCCCCACTTGATACGGGCGGTAATCCGTGCGGAAAGCAATTTTGACCCCACTGCCACGTCGAGCCAAGGGGCTCAGGGCCTCATGCAGCTGATGCCCCAAACGGCCCAAGAGCTCGGTGTGACGGACGCCTACGATCCGAGTGAGAATGTTATGGGCGGGACCCGGTATTTGAGAGGTCTGTTGGACCGATATGACGGCAATATTCCCCTGGCCCTGGCGGCCTACAACTGGGGGATGGGTAACGTGGAGCGGCATCCGGGCCGTCTTCCCGAAGAGACACGCACCTATATCGCACGGGTCAACACCTACTTTCGGGAAAGCGTGAGCGCTTAGGCAAAGATATTATCCGGCTTATACGGATGTGTTCCCTCGATTACTTCCACCCCGGCTTTGGCCTTGATTTTTTTGACGATGGTGTCTTTGTAGGGGCAGTGGTCGATGATACACGGGCCTATGTGAACCTTGGTGGCCGTCTCTCCCATCGGCTGATTCCAAAGTTTGACCTGAGCCAACCGGGTGACTATGGTAGCCCCCGGACAGTCGCCGCAATTTAAAAGCCCCATCAGTTCGGCATCTTCATCTTTATAGCGGGCAAATTCGCCGTCTCTGCGGTTGAAACCGACCATACACCTGGAACAACCGATACAAACGTCATCCATAGCCTTTTTGCATCCGACGATCAAAATTTTTTCCATCATTGGGCCTCCTTTCCGGTCTTGTCGGGAAAGCGGTTGTAAGAAGCGTTAATAAGCATATGCTCATAAAATCACTCCCGGGATGGTTTGTCAAGGCCTTATATAACTTCCGGACCCTGATATCGTCTTATCTGATCTTCGTTCAACCCCGTGCGATCCGACGTCATGGCGGCGGGTAAATATTCCATGATGTCTTGGGCGGTGATGCCGTCTTCACCTCTTGCCTCAGCGGCCAAGTCGCCTGCCAATCCGTGAAGGAACACCCCCTTTCGGACGGCGGAATCCAGAGACAATCCCAGTCCGAACATGGCGGCGATCGCACCGGTCAATACATCGCCCGAACCGGCGGTGGCCATTCCCGAGTTGCCGCTCATATTGATGAAGACCCGCTGGTCCGGCATGCCGATCAGGCTATGGGCCCCTTTCAAGACGATAACGGCGTTCAATTCTTGAACAGTGCGCTGGAGGATGTTGACTTTGTCCTGTTCGATATCGGCGACGGTCATATTGACAATCCGGGACATCTCTCCCGGATGGGGCGTCAAGACGGTTTCGGACCGTCGCTCTTTTACAATGTCCAGATGCTTGCATAGGGCGGTGATGCCGTCCCCGTCAACCAGAAGGGGCTTGTCGATTTTCCGGGCCAGATCTCTGACCAATGCCTGGGTGCCCTCCTCCAGCCCCAGGCCCGGTCCTATTACGACCATGTCCACCTGGGCGGCCATGTCCAGCAGCTCGGCACTCTCGGGGGTAAGGCCGCCGGATCGACTTTCCGGTTGGGGCATAAAGACGATTTCACTTCCCTTGTTGGCGATAAAGGGCGTGATCGACCGGGGCGCCGCCAGTCGAGAATACCCACCGCCGGCCTTGAGAAAAGAACGGGCGGCGAAATAGGGCGCCCCCAAATAGCCGGCCGCACCGGCCACAAAGAGGACATCGCCCATATCACCCTTGTGGCCGTGGCGTTTCCTGGGAGGAAGCGGCAGTGGGGTGTTGATGGCCACCCTCATCGATTCCGTATGGTTGTACAGGGACGGCGGAAATGAGATATGGGTGACAGAGAGGTCACCGCACAACGCATAGCCCGGAAAGAATATGTTTCCCAGCTTGGGAAGACCGAAAGTGACGGTAAAATCGGCTTGAACCGCCGTTCCCATGACCTGCCCCGTATCCCCGTGAACACCCGATGGAATGTCGGCGCTGAAGACCATGGCGGGGGATCGGTTGATCCGCTCGATAACCTCGCCGTGTAATCCGGCCACTTCGCGAGACAGCCCGGTCCCGAAAATGGCGTCCACGATGCCGTGGCAATGATACAGATCTTTCTGTAGGGCCTCGGCCGATTCCAACTGTGTTACCTCGATGGGTAACCGGGATACGATATCCGCGTTCAGTTTCGCCGCGCCTTTGTATTTGCCCGGATCTCCCAAAACAAATACCCTGACCTGTGCGCCGCCGGAGTGCAGCTTTCTGGCAATGACGAATCCGTCTCCGCCATTGTTTCCCATACCGCAGAAGACCAGGAATTTCATATTACGCACGCCGAGCTCTCGGGAGATGACAAAATAGACGGCCTCTCCGGCGTTCTCCATCAAGAGTTCCTCCTTGATACCGTACTTATCGATAGCCGTACGGTCCAGCGCTCGCATTTGGGAAACCGTGCTGATTTTCATCTTTTTTTCCTCCGCTTTCGAAGTTTCTCGGTCGGATTTTGACAATTCGCCCTGTCCTTGTCAAGTCCTGGGAAG
>CAZHHS010000118.1:0-6145 GCA_964532395.1 uncultured Desulfobacterales bacterium
GAAGTGGCCCCAGCGCACGACCTTCTCAAAAAAGACAAATCAAGTTCGTTGGAAGTCTTCCAATCGTCATGCCGGACAGCGGATCAAGTCCGGCGCAGGCTTTGATCCCCGCTGATCACGGGAAATGACGGAAAAGAGGAAAATCTGACTTTTACGATTGCATCTTACCTTGGCTGAGACAAAATATCCGGGTCTGCCTTGACAATATTAAAGCCGTGGTTAAATTATATTTTAAAGGTAGACTTTCTGGGCTTGTGGCAAACGGTGTCCTCTTCGCACCTACTAAATATATAGGATGAGACACGGACCCTGGCTTCGGTGCTACCTCAGGAAAAAAACTCCTCCTTTCCTGATGAGGGCATGCACGGCGAAAGTCGTGTTCTGCCCTTTTTGTTTTTCCGGGAGGCTCCTGGTAGCCTCCAATCTCCAAGGCTACATCTTGTTACCTCCCATACCAATTCTTGGCATTTTTTTTCCACGTATAACCTTGTTTTCCTTGAATTCCGAAGGTCGGTTTTTTGCGCTTTAAAGCTAAGTCTTCGGAAATATGTATATAAATGGTTTTGCAATGCTTGGCATGTTATTTTCATGTCCATGAGTTTAATCGCGCACGGTTTGGGAACGTTGACCGAATAACCGGTAACATGCGGTTTGGCAAGGATTGGCGGGGCGTTGTGTCTCTGCCTTTAGGCCTTAGCCATAGCCCCTGTATCGACGCCCTTCGATAGAAAGACTGGGTTTGCTTGTGATCAGGGGCTCATTAACGGCACGACTGGAGGACTTCTCCCGTTCGTGTGGAACCTCCTTTAAGGCCCCTGGTGCCCCCCTAAAACGCCAGGGGCCTTTCATATGTTGCTTTCCTAAGAAAAGCCCGTTTTTCGAACGTCATATTTTCCGCCTTTTTGGCATGTATCGATCCCGTCGCTGCATTTGACTTTCCCCGTTTTGATAAGGTATGTTGTTGTAAAGATAGGCCAACAGAGAAGAACATTGATGCTTCTGCTGGCCGCCGCTTTCATTACCCGGGATCGGACGAGGAATGAGATCATGAAATCTTTCAAAGGATTGCCCCGGTATCGTCCGTTTCAGAAACTCGGTGAACTCATTGATGCCCAAGCGCTTCCGGTGGCGACCGAGGATACCTGTCCGGCTTCAGGTACCTTACCAAAATTCGCGGGGGGAGACGCATCGCAACCGGTTCCCGACGAAAAGGCGCTGTTTGAAGAGGCCATGAAGGATGTGGTGCCGATTCAACGCCCCTTAGTCCACACTGAACCGTCCAAGCCGCCGTCCCCATGCCGGGACTTGCGGGACAGCGACGGGGAAGTCGTGGCGTCTCTTAAAGACCTGGTGCGCCGCGGGCACGGGTTTGTCGTTTCCGATACGCCGGAATATATGGAAGGGGTGGGATACGGGGTGGACAGGCGGATGGCGGCCCGTCTCCATCGGGGGGATTTTTCCATCCAAGATCACCTCGATCTGCACGGTTTGGTCGTGGAAGAGGCCAAAGCGGTGTTTGACGACTTTTTACAACAATCGATCATGTCCTCCAAGCGGGCCTTGTTGGTAATACATGGACGCGGTCTGTCTTCTACGGAAAGGCCCGTTTTGAAAACAAAAGTAAAGGAATGGCTGACGTCTGGTCTTTGGCGGAAATGGGTGGTGGCCTTTTCCAGTGCCCGGGCTTGTGACGGGGGTGCCGGCGCGACCTATGTTTTGTTAAGACGTTATCCCGCCACAAAACGCTACCGGAAAAAATGATTCCCCTAACTCCCTGGTTGATCTTCTATCTGGCCTTGTTTCTGCTGGGTCTGGCCGTGGAATTGATCCTGACGACAATGAACGTCCGTCACCTCCGAACACACGGACATGTAGTGCCGGCGCCGTTTGTCGGATATATCGATGAAGACCGATTGACTTCAATCACGGATTATACCATAGACACGGAGCGGTTCGATCTCTTTACCTCATGTGTTGGCGGTTTGTGTTTCCTGTTGGTCATCTTGTACGGTTTGCTTCCGGTGTTGCAGGATTGGATCGAGGGCCTTCACTGGGGCGTGGTGGGATCGGGCCTTCTCTTCTTCGCCGTACTGGGGGCGATTCAGGTCCTTTTTTCAATCCCCTTTAATTACTACAAGACCTTTGTAATCGAGCAAAGATATGGGTTTAATACCTCATCGCTAAGAACCTGGCTGACCGACATGGTCAAAGGGATGTGTCTCGGTGCTTTAATCGGTGGGGTCTTGTTGCTGGCTGTCTTGTGGCTTATTGAATACGGGGGGACGTTATGGTGGTTATGGGCATGGGGGGTCTTTTTCGCCTTTCAGCTGCTTTTGCTGGTCCTTTATCCCACCGTCATCGCGCCCTGGTTCAATGATTTCGTCCCATTGGATGACCAGGAGTTGGAAGGCGAAGTCAGGCGAATTATGGAAAAGGGAGGACTGAGTGTCGACGGTGTCTTTAAAATGGATGCGGGCAAGCGAAGCCGCCACACCAACGCCTACTTTACAGGGCTGGGGAAGACAAAACGGATTGTCCTTTTTGATACGTTGGTAAACGCCCATTCTCATGAGGAGATCATTTCTATTCTGGCGCACGAAATCGGCCACTGGCGAAAGGGGCATGTGTTGAAGAACGTGATCCTTGTGGGCCTGTTTTCATTGGGGTTTTTCTATGCGGCATCGGTGTGCTTGGAGTGGAAGGGATTATACGCGGCCTTTGGGTTCGAGGCTAAAGCCTCTTACGTGGGCCTATTACTGGTGGCGTTGTGGTGGGGAGCCATATCGCCGTTTTTGAGTCCGATCGGCAACTGGCTTTCCAGAAGATTTGAAAGGCAGGCCGATGCGTTTGCAGTGACGTTGATGAGTACGTCAAGGGATCTCAAAAACGCCTTGAGGCGGTTGGCCAAAGACAATCTTTCCAATCTCTATCCCCATCCCGTATACGCTTGGGTTTACTATTCACATCCCCCGCTGCGGGAACGCATTGCCTTTCTTGACCGATTGGACAACGCCTACGCGACTAAAAAATGATGGATCTAATATCCATATCCGACGGGGTTCTTGAGTACACCGACGTGGGGGCGGGTGCGCCGTTGGTCTTGTTACATGGCGGGACCGGGGATATCGATGAGTGGGGCGCGTCCGTCGGCCACTTTGCCCGTCAATATCGGGTGTTGGCCTACAATCGGCGTGGTTACGGAAACTCAACCGCCAGACTGGATTTTCCCCCGACCTATCATGATGCCGATGTGGCGGATTTATTGCAGTTCCTGGATGCCCTGGAAGTGAGTGACCCCGTTAGGCTTTGTGGGTTCAGTGACGGGGCCACCATCGCTTTGATGTTTGCGGCACGGTTTCCCGATCGAGTTGCCGCTCTGGTTTTGGTTGCCGGTCATATCTACGTTGAGGCAAAGACCCAACAGGGGCTGCTGCGGGCAAAACGCTTGTTCGAGGCGGGTATCCAAAAGAAACGACGCGATGAAGCTGCCTATGAGATTCAAGGGCGAAGGGCCTGGTTTGACCTGTGGCTCGACGAAGAATTTCGTCAGTGGTTTAATATCGAAGAGACACTGGACAAAATACAGTGCCCGGCCCTTGTGGTTCAGGGAACGGAAGATGAGTATGCAAACGTCAGCCAGGCCCGGCGGATTGCCGAGGGAATTCCAAATGCCAGTCTGTGTCTGGTGGCGGGAGCCAAGCACTATATCCACGGGGGCAAACAGGCAGAGGCATTATGCGAAAGAGTAACGGCCTTTCTCGGAGATAATTTAGGCGGAATGGGAGTTGAGCGATGGTGGATTACGTGAAGCAGTTGGCAGCATCAATAACGGGGGACGGGCCGTTGACCAGCGTTGGGGGCTATTTTGTCTTTGCTGTGGTTGTGGCCCTGTTGATTGCCGGTATTATCTGGTTCCTTTTGCGATTTCGCGGGAAACGCGAACCGGGGAGTGGAACCAAGGATTGGGATAAGGCCCCAACAGGGGAGACGGGGGAAACGGATGAAGATCTCCTCTCCGTCTACGAGGAACCGGTGTTGGACGAGGATGACGCCACCGCTTTTGGCAGCAGTGAAGAAAGGCAGTTACAACTGGAAAGTGATGTTCAAGGGCTTGGCTATCGCCTTTCGGTTACGACGATCTTGATACCATTACTCTTTTTGGTGGTACTGGTGTTTGTCTATCTGGATATAAGACAGCGTATCGCCGAGGTAGCGGATAGAGATGTTCAGGCGGTGCAAACTCGGAATGAAGAGCTCTCTGAACAGATGGATGCCGTGTCGGACCAAGTTCGAGAAATGGGAAGGTCTCTTGGGGAGCGCTTGAAGGCGTTGGAAGAGCGAGTACCGGAGATTGTCAAACGCCTGGACGGATACGGGCGGGAGATTGAAGAAGTGGTTGCGACAAAGCGGAAGGGGGCTGCCGCGGACAGCCGGCTGTCCGAGAGACTGGAAAGGATGAGCAACGAACTCTCCGTAGTTGAAAAGAATGTCGCCGAATATGCAGCTGCCCTCAAAGAACAGTCGGAAAATATGGACAACCGGATTGTACAAACGGCCAAAGCCCTTTCAGAACACGAAAAAGCCCTCCAAAGCGGTCTGAGTAGAATCGCAGCATTGGGTCGTGACGTTCAGGAGGTGAGAGAACGGCTTCTAGCCCTAGCGGTGGAAGACAAGCGTCTGGGGGAAACCAAGGCCGACAAGGAGGCGATGGAAACCTTTCGAGCGGAACAAGAACGGGTCGAGAAGGATTTGAGTCAACAGGTTCAATCGCTGCGTTCGGATATAACGGAATTGGCGGAAAAATTCGTACGATCCGGTGCCGGTGACGGCACGGCGGACCAACAGGGTGCGCCGTCAAGTGAAGGGGCGAATATCTTTGAACAAGACATCTCGCGGTGATTATTACCGAAGTATGTTTTTCAAAAGGGTTTGACCGGTCGTTTCCAAAACGCTCATCCACATATCTCCGGTCAGATCTACGTGTTTGCGCTTTCCCGCCGTCGCCGCCATCGGTATGTGTACCAACTGATTGTTGCACAAACCGACCAGCATGGTCGTTTTGCCCGCCATCCCGGCGTGGACGGCACCTCTCCCCAAAAATCCGCACAGAATGTGGTCATTGGCGTTGGCGGCCACACTTCGTATGGTATAACTCGGGTCGATATACTTCAGGGTGATCTTGGTGTCTATCTTATCGAAGTAGGCGTTGATCTGTTCTTTTAGAAATATCCCGATATCTCCCAAGCGTATGTTCCCCGACGCATCCCGTTGGCTGACTTGCTCGGTGAAAAATTTTTGGCCCGCCCCTTCCGCGCACACGATTACGGAGTGCCGTCGCCTGCGAAGTCTGTGCCTGAGCGCTTCCAAGAGGCCGGAGGGTCCTTCCAGGTCGAAGTCACATTCGGGAATGAGACAAAAGTTGACGTCGGGCATTGCCAAGGTGGCCGCTGCGGCAATGAATCCCGAGTCCCGCCCCATCAGCTTTACCAGGCCGATTCCGTTGGAAGCGCTGATGGCCTCATTGTGAGCGGAACGAATGACGTCTACTGCCATATCCACGGCTGTATCAAATCCAAACGATCGGTCGATCAGATAGATATCGTTGTCAATGGTTTTGGGAATACCGATGACGCTGATCTTTAGCTTTCGTTTCTGAATTTCCTTGGTGATATGGGTGGCCGCCATCATGGTGCCGTCTCCGCCGATAGTAAACAAGAGCCCCACATTCATACGCTCCAAAGCGTCCACGATGCTCCCGATGTCTTGATGCCCTCGCGATGTGCCTAAGACGGTACCGCCGCTTTCATGGATGCTCGATACAAACGCCGGGGTGAGTTCGATGAGTTCGTGCCCGTAGGACGAGATAAAGCCCTCGAACCCGTAGTGGATGCCGTAAATATTGGGTACACCGTAGTTATGGTGGAGGGTAAGAACGATGGCCCGTATAATGTCATTAATCCCCGGGCAGAGCCCACCACAGCTTACAATGGCGCAACGAAGCTTACTGGGGTCGAAAAAAATTTTTTGTCTCGGCCCGGCCCTTTCCAAGGTCAACGGTTTTTTTCGGGCTTTTCTGGCCTTGGCCAGCTCACTTTCCTCGATATTCAGCAGTATCCGGTCGCTGTCCGATACGAAATACCGATCC
>CAZHHS010000119.1:0-6093 GCA_964532395.1 uncultured Desulfobacterales bacterium
CAGTGCCCACCCCAAGATTTGCGCCCGGTGTGTTCACGCTCTGGAGGGGTAAGGGGCGGTTTACAGACGCCCTCGCATCGTTTCCCCGTTAAACTATATGGATTGGATGGCCCTTTGGAAGCCCTGTCGTCTACAAATGGTTCGAGCTGATGCGACATAGGACACTTGCCATTCTCTCTGGTATCGTGGTCTTGATCGACCAAATTTCCAAACAACTGGTCCTGCAGACATTTGCGCAAAATGAGCAGTTGGTGGTGATTCCCGGTTTCTTTTCCCTCACACACGTCCGTAATACCGGTGGGGCGTTCGGACTCTTTGCCGGTGAGGCGACCATCGTCCGGACGCTTTTCTTCTTGGTGGTTTCATGTGTGGCGGTCGGTATACTTTGGTATTTGTATCGGACCATGGCGCGAGGGCGGAAATGGATCGAGGCCGGTTTTTCTTTCATCTTGGCCGGCGCGATCGGCAATATGATCGATCGTTTTCGATTTGGTGAAGTGGTTGACTTTCTGGATTTCCACGTGGGAGCGTACCACTGGCCGGCTTTCAATGTGGCCGACAGTGCCATTTGCGCAGGTGTTGGCATATTGGTGGTTAATATGCTGCAAAACAAGCTATGATGGCGTCGTAAAAAGGCATATTATGCACCCCGTATTATTTGAAATAGGTCCGTTTACCCTCCATACCTACGGCGTATTTGTGGCCATGGCTTTCCTGGCTGCCATCGGGTTGTCTCTCAAAGAAGCGCGAAATGTGGAAGAAGATCCCAACAAGGTGTTGGACCTTTGTTTCTACATGTTGATTGCCGGGTTGGTCGGGTCGCGTTTGCTCTATGTGATTATCAACTGGCGGATGTTTTTACGCGATCCGGTGGAAATCATACGGATATGGCACGGCGGTCTGGTGTTTTATGGGGGGTTCCTCGGGGCCTGTGGGGCTGCTATATGGTACATACGAAGGCAGGGGTTACTACCTTGGAAGACGGCTGATATTCTGGCACCGTCGATTGCCCTCGGCCAGTTTATCGGTCGTATCGGGTGTTTCTTTGCGGGCTGTTGTTATGGAAAACCGTGTGATTTGCCCTGGGCGGTGACCTTTACAAATGTAAATTCATTGGCACCAAGGGGTATCGCTCTTCATCCCACGCAGCTTTATCATTCCTTTAACGGACTGCTGATATTTTTTATCCTGATATGGATGCGAAAGTATAAGCAGTTCCATGGACAGTTGTTTTGGACCTACGTTCTCCTCTACGCAGTGAGCCGATCGGTTATCGAAATCTTTCGAGGTGATGAGCGAGGCATGATTGTTGGGGAGATCCTTTCGACATCTCAGTTTATTGGAATCATGATGGCCGGAGTGGCCGTGATCATGCTTTTTGTGTTGAGAGCGCGACGTGGCGGAAGTTAAGTACGGTCAGATAAACGATCTGATGGCGCAGATAAAACGGGGCGACTTGTCCCCGGTATATCTCGTTCATGGTGACGAGTTTTTGTGCAAACGGGCCTTTGCAAACCTTTTGGATTTGCTGGTACCGGAAAAGGAAAGATCCTTAAACTATGAGCCGTTGGATGGAGGGGCCGTGAGTGCTGAAGACGTGGTTGGGCGCCTCAACACGTTTCCGCTATTTCCCGGTTCAAAAGTGGTGACCGTTCATGATGCACGGGTATTTTATTCGAAGGCCAGTGTGGAGGAATTGGCGAAAAAATCAATAGCCGCCTTTGACAAGCAAGATCTGGAGACCGCATCGCGGCATTTTGTTAATATGTTGAGCTTGGGCGGGATCTCTTTCGATGAGCTTAAGCAGCATGGTATCGAGGGGCTTATAAAATCAGGGGTTACAGACCGCCTCGATGTAGATAAGGACAAACAGGCTGTTTGGGTTAATCAACTCGTTGATTTTTGTGAGTCCCGGGAGATGGCCGTGCCGGCCGATACCGGCGCGGACCAGGTGATGGATAAGGCGATCGTATCGGGGTTTCCCGAGAGAAATCACCTTGTGTTGGTGACTGATTTTGTCGACAAACGAAAGCGGATTTATAAGACGATCAAGCGATTGGGGGTTGTGGTCGACTGTTCGGTTCCCCAAGGTTCGAATCGGTCTAACGAGCAAGAACGACTGACACTATTACGGGGACATGCCAGGGACGTAATGGCCGGTGCGGGCAAAAAGGGCGCTCCAGGTCTTGTGGAGGCCCTGTATGAAAAGACCGGTGCAAGCCTTCGCAGCTTTGACAGTGAGTTACGAAAACTTATTGATTTTGTAGGACAGCGGGAACGACTGGAGCTGGATGATGTGGCTTCAGCGCTCGAGAAAAGCAAGCAGGACCCGATTTACGAACTGGGAAATGCTGTCGCGGAAAAGGATGTCTCTAAAGCCCTCTACTATCTGGACAACCTTTTAATATGGGATTTCCATCCGTTGCAGATCTTATCCGCCATTGTCAATCAGTTTCGCAAACTGGTTCTGGGCAAAGAAATGATAGATGTTTTGATGGGAGGCCGGTGGGACGACCGGCTCGACTTTCCTGGGTTTCAAAGGACCGTGTGGCCCAAAGCCAAAGCCGTGGATGACGGTGTTCACGTCAAGAATATGCATCCTTACGTGTTGTATAAAACCTTGGTGCTTGCCGGTAACTACCGGTATGGTGAGCTGTCAAAGGCTTTCGACGTATTGTCGGATGCGGACAGAGCACTTAAGTCGGCGGGAAAAAGAAGCAGGTTGATCTTGGAACAGGTTATTATGGAGACTTGTTCGCCGGTCTCCAAAGAAACACAAATATGACTGAATATTTTGAACTCAGGGCGAGGTTCCACACCGTCAGGGTAAACGAGATCCGTTGATTTCTTTTAACAACTCCGTCGCCTGTTGGCGTTCGGGAAAGTTTCCTTCCATTCGAAGTGCGCTCTCCAGTTTTTCCGTCGCTGCGGCCTTTTCGTTGTTTTTCCAGTAGGCCAGCCCCAAGTGGTATTGTATGGTCGGGTTGTTGGGCATCTTGCCCAACGCATCCTGCAGCTCGGAAATGGCACTGTCGTAAAGGCCTTTGGCAATGTAAGCCAGTGCCATAGTATCTGCCACGCTTGGATCGTCCGGTAGTTGGGATTTAGCTTTTCTCGCCAGGCGCAACGCCCGGTCGCTTTGCCCTTCTGTTTGGAGTAGAAGCCATGCAAGATTGTTGGCCGCCGGAGCAAAGTCCGGGTTGATTTCTAATATTCGTTCATACGCCTGCCGGGCTCCGGCACGATTTCCAGCCGCATCGTGTATGGCTCCCAAAGCCATGTGGGCCTGTATGTGGTTCGGCCTCTTCTCTATGAGTCGGTGATATTGATCGATTGCCTTTTGGGTTTTTCCCGTTCGTGTGTAAATGCGGGCAAGAAGGACGTACGGGGATACCAGGTCCGGATTTAGCTCGATGGCCTGTTTTAAGGCGGATTCGCCTTTTGCGTAGTCCTTCCGTGAAAAGAACAACCGCCCCCGTATTTCATGAAGTGCAGACAAATCGGATTCGTTCTGTTCATGCCGTGTCAGTTGCTCATCTAAAAAGGATGCGGCGGTCTCCCCTCTATTTTGGCTTAAAAGCAAAGAAACCTTCATGGCGATGGCGGGGATATGCCGGGGGCTCAATCGAAGTGTCTCCTCCAGATTGGCGAATGCTTTTTCAACGTTATTCTCGCGGCGATGCAAGACAGCGAGTTCATAATACGCGGTGGGTTTTTGGGGGTCGACATCAATGGCCTGAGTATAGGCACCTCTGGCCTTTTCAAAATCTCCCTTTACGCCATAAGCCCTGCCTCTCAACACGTAGGAGCGGTAGTGGCGACGATCGTCGGCCGACACCGAATCCAGCTGTTCGAGTGCCAAGTCCGGTAAACTGTTTGATAAATAAATTTGCGCCAAGATGATCCTGGCATTCACGTTGCCCGGGCTGTACTTGATATGGGTCAATAAAGACTTTTTGGCCTCCTGGTCTTTCTTTTGGGCAAGTTTGACCAGCCCCAGGTAATAGTGAGCAGTTGAAAATGTGGGATGATCCGTAATCAGTGCGTTGAGTATCTGCGCCGACTTGCTGAAATCACCGGCCGTAAAGAGCAACCGGGCTTTCAACAAGCGGCCGTTGACGTTGCCCGGATCCTCTTCCAAAATGCGTTCAACCAGCGTATCGGCTTCCTTCTCACGACCGCTTTCCACATATACCGAAGCCAGTGCATGCATGATTTCAGGATTTTGCGGCTCAAGATCAAGCGCGTCTTGTAAAGCATTCACAGCTTCATTCCACTCTTTGCGGGACGCGTAAAACCTACCAAGGTTGACTTTCGGCTCAGGCGCAGTGGGTGCTGTTTGTACCGCTTGAATATATGCGTTTTCTGCCGCCTTCCACTGTTCTCTCCGAACATGGAAAGCGCCCAGTCTTTCCAAAAGCCGGTGTTCTTCCGGGGCGTGTGAGATTGCTGTTTGGAGTTGTTTCAACGCGTCCTCGGGTCTGCCTTGTGTTTCATAGAAATGGGCCAGTTCAGTCCTCACGGCAGGGTCGTTCGGCTCGGCGGCCACTGCTTGGCGAATGTGTGCTTCCGCATCCTGGAAACGCTTTTCACTGCCGGCAATTCGTGCCATGAAGATATGCGCCCGCGCGTTGTGTTCGTCGAGGTCGATGATCTTCTGGAGGCTCTTTTTTGCCTCCTCCCGGTTGTTTTCTCCCAGAGCTGTCCCCACCCTCAAGAAAAGGGCTTCCACGTTATCGGGGTCTTGGTCCAGTACCAGCTCAGCCTTTTCTTTGGCCTTTTTCAAGTCTTTGCCCATGAGATGAAGCTGGCCTAACCGAAGCTGTACGTCAAGATTGTCGGGGGCCAGGTCGGCTGCCCTGGAAAAGGCGGCGAATGCCTCTTTGGGCCGGGCGGATTTAAGGTAGGCTTGGGCCAGTTTGTGGTGACCGGGAGCGAATTTGGGATCTGCTTGCACCACATTTCTGTATTCGATGACCGCCTTTTTGAATTCCTGGTTGCTGAAATAGGCATCGCCCCGTTCCATGTGCTCAATTCTTCTTTCTTCCGGAGACTTGCTGCAGGCGGCCAGACAAAACACGGCGATACAGACGAGCCAGATCCCGTTTATTTTGCGTCGAGGCGAGTTCATTTATGTTCGTCCTTTAACCCGTTAAGTATAATCGCTTTTGCATCGAAAATCGACTGACAGGGAGTCTTATCGCTGGCGAAGTAGAATGCATCGTCCTGGGTGTGCATGCCTACCAGGTTGGAGTGTCCGAAGACCTGATCCGCTTTAACCTTACCCTTCAAATCGAAGCCGTGATTGGAAAGGGCCACAAGATCCGGGGCCTGCTCTAAGAAAGGACCTTCGTAGAGATCTTCTTTTACATATACTTTTTGGATCACACTGCTGTGATTGTAGCGCAATTCTTCTAAGCCCGCCTTTATTTCATCCCTTATTTTTTTGTAATCGGCAGCATCGACGGTTCCCAGGGGATACTTGTCTTTTAAGTTAATATAGATTCGCGATGGATCCATACCGAATGCGGACGATCCCCGACCGATGTCCATAATCGTTTCCGGGTCGTCCTTGCCGTATTTTAAGTATCCTTGTTCCTGTAACCAACGATTTATGTAGACTTCTGTTTCCACGCCGGTAAAACCGTGATCGGAGAGCATGTAGAATTTGTTGTCTCCCGTTTGGGGAGCTTCCAAAGCACAAAAGCGGTCATAGATATGACCGACAAGGCGATCAACCGCCTTATAATAATCTATGAATGCGTGATGATAGGCATGGGTCTCATCTCCGTAAGCCTTCCAAAGAAAGTGCATCAACCGATCCGTGCCGGTAATGACCATGATAAACAGATCCCAGTCGATATCGTTCCACAGAAAATCCGCCGCCCGCTTGCGTCCCTCCAGTGTGGCATACAGGTCTTGGAAGAGAAAATCATAATCTTCCCGAGCTTTCATGGTATCCACGTCGATTCGGTAGTCCAAATCCTTCAACGAGGGAATAAGGGAATGGGGATAGACTGCCTTATTAATATCGATGGCCACAAAACCGGATATGAGGGCTCCGTTGATCGGCCGAGCCGGGTAGGTGGCGGG
>CAZHHS010000120.1:0-6042 GCA_964532395.1 uncultured Desulfobacterales bacterium
AGATTGATCACCCCCTTCACAAACTGAGGGGTCTGGGGTACGGACGTGATCGGCATCATCCCGATGATCTCTTTCACCTTCAAGATACCGATGCCGTACTCTTCCTCCGCCAAGGCGAAGGTCAAATACTTGGCTTCCCGTTCCGAGGTTGCTCTCAGCTCCTCATTTAAAGCGTTTTTCGTGTCCGTCATACGATTGTTCACCTCCTTGAAACATTTGACTCGTCATACTTTGTTTGTCCTGTATGATACATAATTGACGATTGGGTTCTGTTTCTTCTGCTTTTTCCTCCGGCTCAGGTCAGTATTGTTTTTGCCGGTAATCACCCCCTCTGAATGTTGTCTCTTTTATGCCAGTACACTCATTCTAAAATTGAGCATTTTAGCCAGGACAGCCGCCAGGTCCGTAAAATCGGCGTCGATGTAGGTCAGATATCTGGGTCTTAACAGATGTCCTTTGGAAATCGTTTCCCTGTCTGCATCCGGAAGGACGAGAATGATCCGGACATCCTCGAACACCTCAACCATGCCGGCCAGTTCATTGACCTCTTCCTTACTGCCGGCGACCAGGAGCGCAATTTCAACGTCTGTTTTAAATCTCGGCCGCCGAAGTTTGTTCACCACATCATCCAGGGTTTTACACGTGTCGACTTTTCCCCCGGGAAATACGATTTGAATGACGCGATTCAGTCTTTTCAGTACAATCTGATCGGAACCGGTGTATATCAAGACACTCATGAGTTCATCTCCATGGCCATATTTATCGCCCCCTATGCCGGCTTTTCGAGATCCGCCTTACAGCAACCCACCCACTGTGTCCAAGAGCACCCTTGAACCAAACGGCTTAACCAGTGTCTTGGCCGCACCCAGCCGATCTGCGACACCCAGATAATCTTCCCCTTTGATATAGCCGCCCCCTGAAATGGCTACCACTTTTGTCTCCGGAGAATCCCGCCGTATTTCTATGATGGTCTCGAGTCCGTCTTTGTTGGGCATGATAATATCGGTAATCACCAAATCCGGAGATTCCCGTCGAAACAGATCCATCCCCTCCTGGCCGTCCTCGGCTTCCACGACCTCATACCCCTTTTGACTCAATACCCGGCCCAGGGCATGTCGAACCATCGGGTCATCCTCGATCAGCAATATCTTCGTCATGTTCGTCATGTCGGTGGCGGTCTGTTTCAATAGACATATCCTCGCTTCGGACACATTTCCCTAGAGCAAAGGGTGTACCAATGCGGAGACAAGAACCATATATCAATATTTACGGGGACTTAAAGAAACAGGGACTACGGGGAGGCCCGGAGAAACCGTCCCGTTTGTTCACTTAAGCGAACAAACGTTCGGTGGTATGAACAGTATTTGAAAGAAGAGGGGTTGTCTTAGCCGAGCTCACCGGCCCCGGCGAGCGCACCAAGTCGCCAGTTCGAGGCATTTGCGGAATGATCATAATGCGGTTGGCCCGATTTGCTAATCCCGTGCTTTTTGAGCAAGGAATAGAGCCAGGTACGGCCCAGGCCGGAAATCTTACAAGCCTGCTTAATCGATCCCTTACTGTAGGAGAGTAGCTCCAACAAGTATTCCTTTTCGGCCTCACGAAGCACACTTTCCTTGTAGTCTTTGAAATGAGGAAGGTCCGATACACCGGCGGCCGGTTTAGTGTGGCGATTAGAGCAAGGCCGGCGGGTGCCGTTCATGGAAGACTGTATGGCCTTGATCCGAATATCATTGGGAAGGTGTTTCGCCAACAAGGTCGCTTCCCCTCCCGATATTGTCATGGCCCGCTCGAGAATATTTACCAGTTCCCGCACATTGCCCGGCCAGTCATATTCCATCAATGTATTGAAAAAGTCCTCGCTCACGGTTTTGGGACTCTTTCCACCGATCTTACAAATTTTGTTTACATGGTGAAGCACAAGCTCTTTCATGTCTTCGCGACGTTCTCTCAGCGGAGGCAAACCGATTTCTATCACATTCAATCGATAGAGGAGATCTTTTCGAAAGGTCCCCTTGGCGACCATATCCTGCAGGTCTCTGTTTGTGGCCGCCACCAGTCTGAATTTGCTTTTCAGTTCCTTTTTGCTGCCCACGGGACGATACTTACGTTCTTGAAGGACGCGGAGAAACGCCTTTTGGATCGGCAAGGTCAGCTCTCCTATCTCGTCTAAAAATAGCGTTCCGCCGTCCGCTTGAGCAATGAGTCCCTCCCGGGCAACCTCGGCGCCGGTAAACGCCCCCTTCTCATGACCAAACAGGACGCTTTCGATCAGGGTCTCAGGCAGGCCGGCACAATCAACCACAACGCAATTCATATCCTTTTGCGAACTGTTTCTGTGAATCGCTCTGGCAAAGAGTTCCTTCCCCGTTCCCGTCTCGCCCGTAATCAGCACATTCGCTCTACTATCGGCGGCCTGAGCCAGCAAATCAAAACAGGGCTTCATGGATGATCCCATGCCGACGATTTCATCGCAATCTAAACTTGCATGACCCTGGACGGAATGCTTGACCTCATCCCGATACTGAAGGATCTCTTCCAGCGACGGAAGGACATCCTTGGATGCAATCGGTTTTTGTACATAGTCCCAAGCGCCCGCCTTGATAGCGATTTCCACCCCGTTGTTGTTTCCGTAACCGGTCATGATAATGACTTCGGGGCAAGGCTCCGTCCTCATAATTCGCGGTAAACTGTCAAGCCCGTTTCCATCGGGCAGCATGATGTCAAGAAAGACGATGTCAAAGTGTTCGGCGGTGGCTCGGGCGATCCCCTCCCGCAAACTGCATTCGAACGCCGCATGATGTCCCAATCGGCCTAAAAGCGTGGTCAGCGCATGACACACCGACTTGTCATCATCGATGATGAGGACCTTCGCTCTCTGTTCTTTTTCCTCAACACTCATGTTTTCGCCTGTATGCCTTCACCTGCCGAGAAGAAATCCTCCGACTTTACGGCTTTGACGAGACCGAGACATCGGAGGATGTATAATTGCAACAAATATGCCGCCGAACCCGGACTATTCCCGCTCAAACACCGCCTTCACCTTGCTTGAAAACTCAGCCAGAGAAAACGGCTTTTGAACAAATCCGTGAGCACCGCTGTCAAGAATAGCCTGAGTGGTACTACTGGGCGCGTATCCGCTACAGATCAGCACTCGCAGGGCAGACTGCATCTCAACGATTTTTCTGTAAACGCTATCCCCCGGCATGTCCGGCAATCCAATGTCGAGGATTGCCAGGTCAATTTTGTCCCCTTCGCTTTCGATCCACTGTAACGCCTTTTTCCCGCAATCCGCCGCCAGAACACTGTATCCGAGCACTTCCAGTGCCTTTTTCATGGCATCCATAACGGGCCTTTCATCTTCGATCACCAGCACCGTCCCTTTGCCGAACGACAACTCTTCAGCGGGTGGTTTTGCCGGTCTCTCTTGGACTTGAGTGGCCGGAAGACAGACATTGACCGCCGTCCCCTTTCCCGGCTTCGACTCAATGGCGATCCAACCCCCATGGTTCTTGACGATGCCATATGTCGCCGCCATGCTGAGTCCCCGCCCTTGATCTTTGGTGCTGAAAAACGGCTCGAAGACCTTCTCTTGGATCTCCGACGCCATGCCGATGCCGTCATCTTCGACCCGGAGATAGACATAGGTACCCGCACCGACGTCGGGAAGCTTTGCAGCACGACTTTCGTCTATATCGGTACGGCCTGTACTAATCTTGATACAACCCGATCCGTCCATAGCCTCCTCGGCATTGGCTATGATGGATGTCAGCACCATTTCCATCTGGGTCCGGTCTGCATGTATGTTGGGAATGTCACAGCCAAAGCACTTTTCGATGCGGATCTTGAGGTCGTCACTGTGCAGGATGGCGGGCAAAGTATCATCAACCAACCGGTTGACGGACAAATTTTTCGCCTGGTATTTGCCTCCTTGGGCATAGGCCATCAGCTGATTGGTAAGGTGCCCCATCCGTCCGGCGGAATCCAAGACCGGACGAACACATTTCATGATTTCGTCGTGGTCCGGATATTTGAACTTCAATAATTCGATGTTTGTCCGTACGGCGGACAACGCATTGTTAAAATCATGGGCGAGTCCGCCGGCCAGTGTGGTCAGTGAATCCCGCCGTCGGCTTTGTTCGAACTGCGCCTCCAGTCTGGCCTTCTCTTCCTGTGCCCGTTTGCGATCCGTGATGTCCTCATGGTTACCGATCATGTAGGCCGCTTCGCCGTCCGCATCCCGTTCCACGACACGGGCACAGGCTCGGATCCAACGATACTCCCCCGTCTTGGTTTTTAACCGGAATTCGTTTTCGTAGACGTCCGGTTTTGTTTCCAGGTATTTTTCGGCAACGCCAATGGCGCTTTCTCGATCGTCCGGATGAATGAGGTTCAGCCAATTGTTATAATCGGCGGGAAATGCATCCGGCTCATAGCCGAGCATCGTATAATACTTGGGGCTGAAAGAGAGCTTCCCTGTTTTGAAATTCCATTTCCAGATCCCGTCGGTGGTGGCCTCCAGGGTTCGTCGCAATTCTTCCTGACTCTGAGACAAGCGATCCTGGGCGATTTTTCGCTCCGTAATATCGGTAAGCACGCCGTGAAGACCCACCACCGCTTTGCCTTTGCGGGTAGGACGACTGGAGGTTCTTACCCAGCAATACTCACCGGCCTTGGTACGCACCCGGTATTCGCTGGCGTAAAGTCGCCCCTCGAGGATATCCGAAAATGCCCGCTGAACGGCGTCCAAATCTTCGGGATGAATAAGGTGGTGAAATCGGGTGCCCAGCAGCTCAGCGGGCGTAAACCCGACTACGGACGCAACCGAGGGACTCACATAGGTAATCGTACCCTGGAGATCGACCGAATAGACCACATCATTGAGGTTTTCGACGAGTTCCCGGTATTTCTCCTCGGAGCGGCGTAAGGTCTCCTCCGCCGTTCGTTGTTTTGTAATGTCATGATGCACCCCGGTACACGTTATCGGCGTCCCTTGTTCGTCAAAGACAAACCGGGATCCCGAGCGTAACCATCGTATCTCTCCGTCGGGACGGACTAGACGGAATTCCATCGGCCAGGTGCGTTTTTCCCTGACCATCGCCGAGACCTCTTCGTGGACTCTATCGAGGTCTTCGGGATGGATCATATGATTGATCGTTTCCTGGAGATTTCCATAAAATGAATCCGGGTCCAGCCCGGCGATTTCAAACATATACCTGGACCAATCCAGGCTATCCGTTCGCAAATCCCAAACAAAAGAACCGACCCCGGCGATCTCCTGTGCTTCGTTCAGAGTCACTTCGTTGTGGCGACTCGTTTCCGAAGCCTCCAGTTCTTTGAGCCGCATGAGGCCGATCTCAGCAATAAACCGAGCCAGCTGAGACAAAAACGCCAGGGCGCACCGAAACTGTTCCTCCGGAAATACCGGAATCGCTTCGAATGCGGCCATATATGCGACTTCGTCAAATCCGAACCGACGGGCCTGGTCTCTGAAAAACTCTGCCTCTTTTTCGCCGGGAGGATGGAGAAATACTTGCCCGGCAAAGACGTTTGCCACATGCTTTCCGTCTATCACGATCGGAGCGGACGCGTCGACCAGACCCCGCGGGCATTCGTAAATAACAAACGGTTCTCCGGAACGGAGCTCCTCCCTCAGCTTGGTATCGCTTTCAATACACTCCTTTTCCGTTTCCGGGTGACATCGGTGAAAATCCGTACATATCTTCTGCCATCCCGAGCCGGTTAATATTTCGCCGTCCATGGCAATGACCGACGAGGGGATCGATGCCGCCTTGTAGAGCTGATCGGTAAGCACCTGCAATTCAGCAATGTTAACCAGTTCTTTGAAGCTATATTTCATGTTCCCCTATCACCGACTGTGTTGCAAACAAACTGCGGATCCACCTTTCCTCCGACTTCCCCTCATCAATATCTCCCCTCCCCTAGTGGGAGGGGCCGGGGGAGGGGGAGAGTCTCCCCGGCAAAGCCGCGGGTTTACCCAGGTTAATTTACAGTGCCCGGGTTTGCCGGACTTCGTCCGGTCGC
>CAZHHS010000121.1:0-1164 GCA_964532395.1 uncultured Desulfobacterales bacterium
TTGGGGCCGAGTTTTAGGCGCCTTGAAATTTGAAGCGGCCCCAGCGCACGACCTTGTCAAACGGGACAAATCAAGTTTGTTGGAAGCCCTTAGAATGCGCGCCGATCGGTAATCATGGAAATCACCCTATTTGGTCAAATCATTCAGTATGCCGTCACCGGCATCACCATCGGAAGCATCTATGCCATGGTGGCCATCGGATTTAACACCATTTACAATGTCACGGAGGCCATCAATTTTGCTCAAGGGGAGTTCGTCATGTTGGGCGGCCTGCTCATGGTCTTCTTTCGGGTCGGCCTTCAAATTCCCACTGTCCTATCCATTCCCCTCACCGTTTTGGTGGTGACGGTGGTGGGGATGTTATTGAACCAGTTGGCCATCAAGCCGATTCGTCAACCTTCGGTGCTATCGATTGTCATCGCTACCATCGGGGCCTCTTTTTTTATCCGCGGCATCGCCATGATGATTTGGGGGAAGACGCCTTTTGATCTGCCGCCGTTTTCGGGTCGCAATCCGATCCCTTTTTTAGGTGCGGTGATCCAGCCGCAGGGATTGTGGGTCATGGGCTGCCTGGTGATTGTGGTGATTGTTCTTACCATTTTCTTTGACCGGACCATTATGGGAAAAGCACTCAGGGCCTGTGCGGTGAATCCCAACGCCTCCAGCTTGGTGGGGATCAATGTCCGATTCATGGTGTTGATCTCCTTTGCCTTGAGTGCCGCCATAGGGGCCTTGGGCGGGATCGTAATCACCCCCATTTCGCTTATGGAATATGACCGCGGCGCCATGCTGGCCGTCAAAGGATTCTCGGCTTGTGTATTGGGTGGTATCGGCAACTTTCCCGGTGCCGTGACCGGAGGACTATTGATCGGACTCATTGAGTCTTTCGGAGCCGGCCTGATATCTTCGGGATACAAAGATGTTTTCGCATTGTTGGTTTTGTTGGCTGTCTTGTTTGTCCGACCCAATGGCCTGTTTGGGAATATAGAGATCAGCAAGATCAAGAAGTTCTAAGGCACCTCGCATTAAACCGATGACCGGACAAAAGAAAACCAAAACCGATAAGACGGGTGTTCAGTTGGTGGGCTTCTCACTGGCGATAATCCTTTTTCCCCTCCTCGCGCGACAGGTGAGCTTCTTTGAGCACTATGTGGACGTGATGGT
>CAZHHS010000121.1:1264-5941 GCA_964532395.1 uncultured Desulfobacterales bacterium
TTCCCCTCCTCGCGCGACAGGTGAGCTTCTTTGAGCACTATGTGGACGTGATGGTCTTCGTGGGGATAAATAGCCTTGTCACTATCGGGCTGTGTCTGCTTATGGGGTATGCCGGGCAGATTTCTCTGGGACATGCGTCCTTTTTCGGTCTGGGTGCCTACATATCAGGCGTGGCCACGACCCGATACGGTATGGATCCCTGGGTGTGCGTGCTTCTGGGTATTTTTGTTTCCGCCGGAGTTGCACTGGTCATCGGGGGGCCTTCACTCAAGCTCCGGGGGCATTACCTGGCCATGGCCACCCTGGCCTTTTGTATTATCGTGACGACGGTATTTAATGAGAATGTGACCATCACGGGCGGACCGGATGGGTTGGCTTTTATTCCCGGCATAGGTCTGTTTGGATATCCCCTCGATTCGGTGACCAAGTATTACTACTTTGTATGGGGCGTGGTTCTGGCTGTTCTGATGGTCTGTTTGAACGTGATTCGATCCCGGGTGGGCCACGCGCTGCGTTCGATTCATGACAGTGAATTGGCCGCCAGTTCCGTCGGGGTGAATGTCGCCAAATACAAGGTCCATGTCTTCGTATGGTCTGCCGTCATGGCGTCCTTTGCAGGGAGTCTTTATGCCCATTATTTAAACTTCATCAATCCTTCGAGTTTCAATCTTTTCGTGTCGATCAAACTTCTCATCATGATCGTGTTGGGTGGCATGTACAGCCTTTGGGGCGGCGTCGTGGGGGCCATGCTCATTACCTTCCTGGGGTATGAGTGGCTGCATTATTTCGAAGACGCCGAAGTGGTTGTGTACGGACTGATCGTTTTGGTTATTATTATTTTTATTCCCGGCGGCCTGGCTTCCTTGCCGGAAAAGTTAAGTCGCTTGTGGACTGAAAGGACGGATTCATCCCGTCAAAGCGTGAAGCCGTTTGTTCAATAATGATTGCCTAGGAGCCAGTCGGAGAACTTGCAGGAGAGCGACTTTGAGCGAAGATGGGAGTTCTCCGACAGCCTCCTAGTGGCCGTCCATAAATCGGTTTTTGATAGATGGGTACGGGCGTAAGTTTCCAATTCAAAAATGGGCAATTTTCCACAAGGTCAAGGAAAACGAGGAGTGGCGCGGAGGCGTACCGAGGTACGTCGCACAAGCAACCCCGGAGTTTGACGCCGAGATTGTGGAAAAGGGCCATTTATGGATGGAAACTACCTAGAGGTCAGGCCAAAAGGAACGCTGAATATCGATTACTTCTCTGACCACCGAAGGGGGTGGGGCTGCTTCCCATGCCGTCAGCGCTTCCGAGGTGAGGAGACTGTCCCCGCTCAGTTCGTTGAGTACGCAGGTTGCCGACGTTTGTAGGCCGGCAAGATGATATCCCCCTTCCAAGGTGAGGGCCAGTCGGCCCGAGCAATAGGTGTCGGCGAGATCCATCAGCACACGGGTCAAGACACCGTAGCCCTTTGCGGTAACCGCCATTCCGCCTAAAGGGTCATCGATGTAGGCGTCGAATCCAGCGGATATGAGAATAAGCTCCGGTTCGAAGGACTGGGTGATGGGTACGAGAACCCGTTTGAATATCTGGAAATAGTCTGAGTCTTTCTGGCCGGGCGGCAACGGAACATTTACGGTAAACCCTTTGCCTGGCCCTCGCCCGATTTCTGTGGCACTGCCGCTGCCCGGATAGTGCGGAAACTGGTGTGTTGAAAAGTAGAGGACATTCGGGTTTTCATAAAACGTATTTTGCGTGGCGTTTCCATGATGGAGGTCCCAGTCAACAATCAATACCTTTTTTACCGAGTAGGTATGCAGGGCGTATTCAGCCGCACAGGCCACGTTATTGAACAGGCAAAAACCCATGGCGCGGTCTCTTTCCGCATGGTGCCCCGGCGGTCTGACAAAGGCGAACCCGTTGCGAATCCGTCCGTCGAATATGGCATCCAACAAAACGAACTGTCCACCGACCGCCATCCTTGCTGCTTGGTGTGACCGTGAGGTGGCTTGGGTGTCCGGGTCGAGAGAGACTTGGGGCTTGCCTTCAGTTGCAGCTATCCGCTGGATATGATGCCTGCTGTGAACCCAGGCCAGGGCTTCGTCATCGGCTTCCCGGGGAGTCAATACCAAGAACCGGTCTTTCATCTCCGGGCCGTCCAATGCCTCATAAATAACCTCAAGCCGTCGAGGGCTTTCCACGTGCGGGTAGTCGGCAAGGTGTTCGGTATAGATGGGGTGGCGTATCACACCGGTTTGGATCGGCATGGCGGGGCTTCCTTTCTATTTTGAATTCTGCCTCCCGGCACGATTCGGTTTCACCGTTCACGACGGGCACAATTTGCCGCCGAAACGTTGGTTTTCCGAGGCCAATCGCTCCAGATACCGTCGAAACCACCCCTTCTTGGCTTCCTTCTGGTGATTGCCTTTCTGGTTTTCTTCTGCCATGGCTATTTCCCTCCCCGCATGACTTATGGGGCAGCCTATAGCCGTATTCTATATGTCTTGGTAAGATATGTAAAGGGTAAGGGTGGGTCAGGAGTTAGTGGAGACTTGATACAAACCGCTCCACCTCCACTTCCAATTCATACACATCCCCCATCAACGCCAAAAAACCGGATTCGTCACATTTCAGCACAGACTGGGTTATGCCCGCTATGTCCTGCTTCACCGATTCTTTGAGTTCATCGGATGACAGGCTGGCAATAAGGTTTCCCAGGCAAATGATCTGCAACGACCGGGTTTGGGCGTTTTGTCCATCCAGACGTTCCAGGTCTTCCACACTGTGACATTCGCATGCCTTTTCGATGTGTTTGGGCAGTCGCCAATGGCGAGACAAAAGACCGCCCAGATAACCGCTGGACGGGAAGTCCATCCGGGTTTCCGCCGTGCTGAAGAGGACCCCTTCTTTCTTGGCAAACCCTTTGAGGGCCTCATAGTGATCGGGGAAGAATTTCAAGTAGACCAATTTACCGATATCGTGAAGTATGGATGCAGACCAGAGCTCTTCAAAGGAGAGATGGGGTTCATATTTCTTGGCCAGATATTTGGTGATGAGGGCGGTGTAAAAGGAATGAAACCAGAAGCGGTCTAGTTCGGCCTTTTTGTCAATGGCCAAAGTGTTTACTACGGTGAGCGAAAGGACCATTCGGTAGACCTCGTTTAAACCCAGGAAAGCCAGTGCATATGTCATGTTGGTTATTTCTCTGGGTAAGCCGTAATAAGCCGAATTGACAACCTTTAAGACCTGTGCCACCAGTGATGGTTCACCGTTGATCAAGTCCGCAACCGCCGCCATATTGGCGTCGCCGCCTTCAATGACGTTTTGTATTTTTGTGACCACTTCCGGTAGGGCGGGAAGCGTGAAATGTTCGCGTAAAAAGGTGTCAGGGTCAATCTCGATAGGCGGTAGCTTGGACATAGTCTCCTCAAGTCATTGGCGATACTGTTTCTAAATCAATACGGCTTCCATGTTGTCCCCAAAAGAACCCGTTTCTTCGTCGATAAACAGCATCTTCGGCGACAAGAATTTACACTACTATTTGATGCAGCATATGTGCCAAGCCGGAAACTGACGAGGCGGCGCACACGCGGATTCCTTAGTGTAGTGTAGGGGCTTTCTTTTGCAATGCCTCGTCAGCCATAAAATGCAAGACTTGCACAGACTCTCCGTCCGGGGGAATTGTGCCCTCGGCAACGTCATAAATCAGTTCCTGGGCTGTGGGACTTCCCGTCTCAAGTCTGTGGTTGACCAACTTCAATTCATTCGACTTTTCGTTGTATAAAACGACATATCGAAAAACGGGGGCGGACCCTTGTGCCCGTTCACAGGGTCCAAAAATGGCACAGTTGTTTACGCTGAATTCTGCAGGGACAAACTCATATCCGAGGATTTCTATAAACAGACGAAGAATCTGAAAAACCGCATCCACGTCACCGGATAAAAACGCCGCCTTTGCCTCTTCTACCAAGCCGTCTATGTCCGCCTTTTCATAATGGAGATCCAGCTGTTCTACTGCGCGCTCATGCACATAGTCTACGGCCTTTTGGCCCTTGCACAACAAGATGTCGGAATCATTTAGTATTTTGACAATATTCCGAATGCTTATCATCTCTTTGAGTTCGGGGCTTCGCCGTAAGGTGACGTCTTCCAACGTCGTATTCGTGTATAACGGCAGCTCATTGTCCAGTACGAGCACTTCAGAGATGTCCGTTTCAAGCGGGCGGTAATAAAGTTCCAGGTCTCTCCGCTTTTCATGGGAGTACGGGCTCAGCGTAAGCAGTTCCGTTACGGCCTCCTTGTCTAATTTGTGCACGCCGGCTTGGGTGCCGATAGACTGGGAGATCTTGGCAGCAAGGGTGTCGAGCCTTATTTTGGTTTGAAGATTCTCTCTAAATGACATGGCAATTCCTCCACGGGTATACTCACAGTCTGGGCAATTATGTCCAACGAATTTAGCCGGACTTGTTCGACTTTTTGAAAACATTACCGGTCCACGACGGTCTCAGATTTCAATGGGGCTAACTGTTTGAAGCCGTTAGAGTCCCTTAGTTTCGTTGTTACTTTGAAATTCAACAGGTAGCACATATCTTGGGAAATCCACATGGCCTATTGGGTAAACCCGGCCGCAACGAAACTTAGGGACTCTTAAGGCTGAGTTTTAGCCCCATTGAAATCTGAGACCGTCGT
>CAZHHS010000122.1:0-5931 GCA_964532395.1 uncultured Desulfobacterales bacterium
CGATAAAACCGTTGGCCTGGCTCGTTGGTCTGCCCGCCGCACTGGCCGTCATCGTCGCCATCAGTTTGGCCTTCAACGGCGTTTCGCAACGAGACCCTCAGCCACCGCGCCCCCCCACGCCGGCGGAACAGGCCATGGCGGCACTCGATCGCGGTGATTTTGAGCGGGCGGTTTCCACGTTTGAACAGGCGCTGGACGCCCGACCGGAAGATCGCAGTCGCCTTTCCCGGCCATACGCTCAGGCCCTGAAGGGACGGGCATCCCAGCTTCTTAACGAAAACCCGACAAAGGCGGAGGAGTGCCTCCTGGCAGCCAAGGCGTTGGATCCAAAATGGGGGCCGATCTATTCAACGCTGGGACTTCTTTACCTCAATCGCAAGGATTACCCAAAAGCCATCCACGCTTACCAAGAGGCAATCGGACTGACCTCGGGAACAGCAGACGTCTTTTTCAATCTCGGCTATATTTACGCCATACGGCAAGATTATTCCAAGGCCCAGGAAATGTATAAACGAACGGTGGAACTTGCCCCCCCCTTCCTGGACGAAGCCCTGTTTAACTTGGCGGTGATTGAAGACCGTTTGGGGAAACACAAGGAAAGCATCAAGAATCTGCGACGTGCCCTGGAATATAACCCGGAAAACCAGCAGGTAAAAGTCTATTTGAAACGCCTAAACACCTAAGAGGATAAACTTCATGATTCTACAATCGCCGTTTCGCCATGCAAGGCCGGTTATCTGCACACTACTCGGTTTATTCATCGTCGGCTGCAGCACCACCGCGCCAACGCCAACGACACCGCCCGAGTCCCAGCCGATTGCCCGGACACAACCGGAAACGGAACCGCCCGCCCCCGCCCCCGGGGATACCAAAGAAACCCCAAAGGAGACGCCACCGGAGGCAAAACCCTTTATTCATACGGTTCGATGGCCCGGAGAAACCCTATCCTTGGTCGCTAAATGGTACACCGGACGACATAGCAACTGGAAAGCGCTGGCCAAGGCCAACCCGGAACTGAACCCCCATAGGATCTTTATGGGAAGCAAGATCCTTATTCCCCGGGCAATCTTAACGACCCAAACGCCTATGCCGCGAAGCGCCGTTGTCAAGAAGACACCGACAAAAAAAGCAACAAGTCAGCGGACCCAGACCGAAAAAGGGACTTCCGCCGACACCCCGCCGCTCCCCCTTTTCGGACCCAAAGGCGGTTAAGCGGGTCTTGTCCACGATCCGAATGGCCGCCGGATAGAGACGGCCAAGAAAAGTCTCGTTTGTGTAAAATAACAACGACCGTCCAGGGATGGCTAGGAGGCGGCGAGGGTGGCGTCTGTATCTCCCGCCATATCGTCTGTGCTTGAATTCCGGGCGAACCAAGCCTTGATTATCGCCTGCACCAGCGTGGCCAGCGGAATGGCAAAAAAGACGCCCCAGAACCCAAACATCCCCCCGAAAAACAAAATAGCGGCGATGATGGCCACCGGATGGATGTTTACAACTTCGGAAAAAAGCAGCGTCACCAGTACGTTACCATCCAAAAGCTGAATTATCAGGTAGGCACCCACCACATAGGCGAACTCACCGCCCATTCCCCACTGAAAATAGGCAATCAAGGCCACCGGCAGCGTCATCACGGTGGCACCGATGTAGGGAATGACAACGGACAACCCGACGAAAAAGCTAATGAGCATGGAAAACTGGAGGCCCAGGAAGGTGAAGGTCAGATAGCTCACCGTCCATACGATCAGGATCTCCCAGAACTTTCCGCGAATGTAGTTTCCGATCTGCTGGTCAACCTCTTTCCAGACCTGAGTGGCCAGACTTCGATCCTTAGGCAGGAAACTGGATATCCATCGAAGCAACCGGTCCTTATCCTTCAAAAAGAAGAAGACCAAAAGGGGAACCAGAAAGATATAAACCAGGACCCAAATAAGCGCCCGAACCGAGGCCACGGAGAGGGAAAGAATCTGTTGGGCCTTTTTGGTCAGCTCGGCACGTAACACATCGGTAACCGCCGTTATGCGGTCCTCGGAGACCAGGTCCGGATACTTGTCGGGTAGACGGAGTAACTCCTCCTGTCCCCACGAAATCATTTCCGGCAATTGTTGAAACAGCTGCCGGAGCTGCTCCCACAACAGGGGCAACAATCCGACAAGCAAGAACAATACAAAGGCCATAAAACCAACAAAAACCAACAAGATGGCCATGAAATGGGGAATTCTCCATCTCTTTAAAACGTTAATAACCCCCTGAAGCAAATAGGCGATCACCACGCCCGCAATCAGGGGGGCCAACATGTGTCCGAGAAAAATGATAACCAGGGATCCGACAACCAGGAGGACTGCCAACACGACCACCTGCGGATCAGATAAATGTCTCCGAAACCAGTCTGTGATCACATTCATAACCGTCTTCCCGTGTTCAAGCCGGTCCGCATTACATCAGGGGCCAGTCTATTCGACCTCAAAAAACGCCTTCTTACCGGAACCACATACCGGACACGTCTCCGGCGGTTCCGCTTCACAAGTATACCCACAAACAGAACATACATAATAGTCTACCGGTTCCAGGTTATCCATGTTCTCCATGGCCTTCTGATACAACCGGGCATGGACCTGCTCCACTTCGTTGGCGTATGAAAAACTTCGTTCGGCAACGGCGTTCCCTTCTTCCCGGGCGTCTACAATCATATCCGGATACATCTTTTGAAACTCGTGGGTTTCGCCGGCAACAGCTGTTTCAAGGTTTTTTCGGGTACTTTCGACAGCCCCCAACGCTTGTAAGTGGGCATGGGCATGTACGGTTTCGGCTTCCGCAGCCGCCCGAAACAGCTTTGCCACTTGGGGATAGCCCTCCTTTTGGGCCTTCTTGGCAAAGGCAAGATATTTCCTGTTGGCTTGAGATTCACCGGCAAATGCTTCCTTTAAATTCTCTTCGGTTTTGCTCATCCGCTCCTCCTTTTCAACCAGTCAACGTCACCTTGTTTCCGCCCAAACGACTCAGGCCGGTATCATCCGTCCGCACTCGGGGCAATGCACCGCCCCCCCGTCTATGATTTCCTTACAGTACGGACACTCCATGGTACCGGTCAGTTCCAAAACCCGCCGGGTCGACTGATCGACCGCCCGCCGGATGTCGGCATTCGTAAAGGTGTGGCTTCTAAGCGGTTCAATCGCCTCAACTTTGGCCAACTCCCCGATGAACTGCGCCGCCCGGACACGAACCTTGTAATGCACTTTCCTTGAAAAGAGAAAATCCATGAGGGTATCCAAATCGTCCGCTTCAAAACGCCCCTGAAGGATCTGGACGTTCTTGTCGGCATCCGTACCCCGGGCCCGATCCATGGCAACCGTTTCCTCCGTAACCAGGCCCGGGAGACAGTCCCCGGACGACATCACCATCATCATCTCCGTATTCCCAGAATCCGGAAAGGCGATACACCGGCAGGAAACACGGCGTCCATAACGGGCACGATTGGATTCCCATCCCCTCACATACGGAGGACACTCATTATTCATGCACAAGAAGAGATACGGCGTTCCCCACCCCGTCCCACAGGAACACCCGGTTTCGGCACATGCCCAGATGCGCATCACCTCTCCACAATAAGGACATCGGGGTCGTTTCGCCCAAATCACCTTCTCGTAGACATCAGCCTTGGTTACCACCATTTCTCCGGTCCCCATATACGCGAGACGATAAAGAGTCGTCCCACGGTAGAAAACGCCACAGTCCCCTCACCTTCGTATCCTCTAATAACACAACCCATAAAAGAACAAAACCTGTTCCCGTCACCTAAATCGACCACTATCTGCCAGTTTTTTTTGGGCGGTCGATTTGGGGAGAAAAGGGTTGCCTGTTATTGGGTTTTCGTTTAGACCATCGAGGAAAGTCATTATTATTCACACTACCGATGGCAGGTATCGACGTGACGAGTTGGCAAATCAAACCAAAGGTTCAAGAGATTTTAGCCAGGGGAGCGGATTTCGCCGGTATAGACCGGCAGGCAGCGTTGGAGTTAATGGGTCTTGAACTCCACTCCCGGGAAACATACGCCTTGATGCATACGGCCAATCAGATGACACGGCAGCAGTTTGGCCGAAAAGGGGAAAACCACTTTCATATCGGGGTCAACATCGAACCGTGTCCCTTCAACTGCAGCTTTTGTTCACTCACCGAGTCAGCGGGCATTTTCAAGGAGCGGGTCGAGTTCCCAACAGCCGAAATCATTGAATGGGCAAAAACGGCACAAGCCGAAGGGGCGGATGCCTTAAACATCATGACCACCGGCACCTATCCGCTTCGTAAACTCTTGGACCTGGGCAGGCACCTTAAGGCATCGGTCTCCACACCATTGGTGGCCAACACCCGGGACCTCTCCCATAAGGAGGCGGAACAACTGTTGGCGGCGGGCTTCGTGGGGGTCTATCACGCGGTACGCCTCGGTGAGGGGAAGGACACCCCGTTTATTGTCAGAAAACGAATTCGCACCATTGAGGTTCTGAAAGACGTCGGCTTGAAATGGATGAACTGTGTGGAACCTGTCGGTCCGGAACATGACATAGGTGAAATCGTCGATCTCATGTTTCTGGCCCGTGAATACAAGGCCACATACAGCGGGATCATGCGCCGGATCAACTTTGAGGGCTCACCGATGGAACCGCACGGGATGATATCGGAATTGGAGATGGCTCGGATGCTTGCCGTCAGTCGCTTGGTCATGGGGGATATTCCCTCCGCTCATTGCTCCCACGAACCCGACGAGATCTCTCTGCTGGCCGGTGGCAATCTGTTTTTTCCTGAAGTCGGGGCCAACCCCCGGGACGGGATGGATCAAATGGGGACCGGCCGGGGCAAGTCAATCCGTCTTACCAAGCAGATTCACCGGGAAATGGATTTGGACCCTGCGTTACCATCCAATTGCTTTTAGGGGTAATTAAATCACTCAAATGGTCATGAATATCCGCAAGATCTGAAAAGTAGGCAAACGATATGAACCGCTTGTTCCTCCTGCTGTCTGTTTGTTCGATCATTGTATTAACCGCCGGCCCGCTTCAGGCCGACCCGTACCGTGTGGGTACCTGGAAGACCGCTCAGACCATCCAACCCTTTTACTACGATCGTTTTTTGGCTTCGAACAGCCCCGGGGTCACTGTTCACCCGTTTACCAATCCGGCCGATCAAAAAACGGCCCTCCTGGCGGGAAGTCTGGACATGTGCGGAACCACGTTGGCCCACGCGATCCATTCGGCCGCCCTGGGGCAACCCGTCGTTCTCGTGGCCGCCCTTTGCAATAAGTGTTCGGCCCTGGCGGTCAAGGCCGACGGGGACCTCAATACCGTAAGGCATTTAAAGGGCAAGACCATCGGATATGTCCCGGGGACGATGCACGAAATCTTGCTGCGGGAAACGTTAACCCAACACGGCCTGTCCCCCCGTAAAGATGTTCGATTAATGCGCGTCGATTTCTTTGACATGGCACTTGCCCTCGCCGGAGGCAGCATCGATGCCTTTCTCTCAGGAGAACCTTTCCCGACCCTGGTCGAAGCGGAAGGCTATGGGAAAGTCCTTTCCTATCCCTATTACGAAGATGCGGTCGGCACCATAAACGCCGGGATGTTGGTTACGCGATCCACGCTGGATGAGCACCCCGAACGGGTCTACCGGTTAATCGCCGCCCATGCCCGGGCCACCCGGTATCTCAAGTCCCATGAGGATGAATGGCTCAGCCGGGCTGCAGCCTTCGGCACGCGAAAGTCGGTCCTGGAACGGGCCGCCCCCAACATGGAATTGGCGTGGGATATGGATGAGCGCTTTGTACGACAAACCCGGGCTCTGGGAAAACGGATGGAGGCCTTGGGCATGATCCCGCGACAACCCGATTATGACCGGCTCTTCGACCTGTCACCGGTCCAAAAGGTCCGTTTGGAATTG
>CAZHHS010000123.1:0-5883 GCA_964532395.1 uncultured Desulfobacterales bacterium
TCGTCCCTGCCGATCTCATCGGGAGGACTACCCATCTGAAAACAACCTTCGGGCACCCAGATAAACACCATGTCCGTGACGGGATCCCGCCACCGGTCGCCCGGTTTCGGTCCCAGCCTGGACAGGCGCGCATCCAATACCACCTTCTCTTCGCCGCTTATTCTTACCGACCGTTGCCAGCTTTCGTATCCCTCCGCGTTTATCTCCACTTGATAAACACCACTTTCAATTGTCTCCCGGACGTCCGGTGTCGTCCCCTGCACTCGGCCGTTCAACAACCATTGAGCTCCCGGCGGATCACTCCGCACCACGAGTTTTCCCGTGATGACAATCTTTTCCAGAGTAAAGGAAAACCGGTTGTCCCGATTCGGTTTCACATCCACCCAGCGTCTTTGGCGACGGTATCCGGGGCTGGAGACCTGCAGATAATATCTGCCCGCCGCCAGTGCCATACCACGTTTATATTTGGGAACAATATTCAACACCATCACCGTGGCCTCTTCCGGAACCGTATCCACAAAGAGCCTGCCCGTGGGCGGAGGCGACGGTTTGGGCAACGCCAACGGTTCCGGTGCCTCAGGCAGGTCGGGTGGCCTGACGAGAGGCCTTTTCGGCGGGGGCTCGGGGGTCGCCACGTCCGCCTTTTTTTCGGGCGGAGGAATTGCACGACGCACTTCTGCCCGCTCCACTTCGTCTTCCTCAGGTCCGCTCATAAAGACCGCCACGGTTCCCCCCACCAACAGAATCAACGCCGCAGAAAGGCCGTACAGCCACTTACGAACTCGCTTGACTCTCCACGCCGATTCATTCGTATCACCGGTCCCGTTTTCGGAATCCTTGGTCATTCCTCAACATCCATTCCGGAAAGAAACGATCATATCCGTTTCAGATCCGTCCGTTTCAGATCATGTTGCACTCGTAAAAACTCGGAATTTCTATTTTTCGTCATTCCCGCGAAGGCGGGAAACGAAGTGCTATGTTTGCAAGCCGGCAGGCGCAACCTTGGCGCTCATCCAGTCTTTTCCCGTATTTCTCGAGTCCCGCCTTCGCGGGAGTGACGGCATGTGGGACTTTTCGACTTGGTCACATCTTCACTCCCCCACAAAAGATCGCGCAAGCCGGACATGCGCCGGGTCTGCCTGGAGATCCCGGAAATAAACACAGTCTCATTTGCCCATATTTCGACGTGCCGCCGGGCCCGCGTAAACCCGGTGTAGATCAATTCCCGGGTAACCACGGGATATTCCTTATCGGGAAGGACGAACAAGACATGATCAAATTCCGAGCCCTGGCTCTTGTGCACGGTCATTGCGTAAACGGTTTCATGCTCAGGAAGGCGGGCCGGATGAACCCGTTGGATTCGCCCCCCCACGGTGCGAAAAAAGGCGATCATTCGGTCCCCTTCCGGCCATACGATTCCCACGTCGCCGTTAAAGATCCCCAAGGTGTAATCATTTCGGGTGACCAACACGGGACGGCCGCGATACCACGGCTCATGAGCCGGGATAAGGCCCCGGGCGCAGAGCCTTTCCTCGATACGCCGATTAATGCCCCGGACCCCGTAGGGCCCTTCCCGCAAGGCGCACAATATGCGAAAGGCATCAAACCGGGCAAAGGCGTCCTCGATGTCTTCGGCTTCCAGGTACCGTTGAAAAAAATCGACCGCCCCTTCATCCAGAGCCTCGGGAAGACGGGTCGTCTGTGGCAGATCCACCCATCGGACGTCGGCATACCCGCCCCTTTTTAGTTCCGCCACGGCCCCCATGCCGTCGCCGTCATTAACCCGGTCACTCACCGCACGAATACCGCTTTGGGGTCCGAATCGATAGCTCTTTCGGAGTTCCACCATACAATCCTGGAGTCCCGCCTCGCATTCATCCCCGCCGTACGGGGCAATATCATGGCCCCCGTATTCTTTCAGTTCGTCGCGAAACGCTCGACTAAAGGCGTACAGCCCCCGGGCGTCTCCAATATCCGCCAAGACCGCACCGGCCTCTACGGAGGCCAGCTGGTTTTTATCCCCCAAGAGTATCAATCTTGTGGTCGGGCCCAACGCCTGAACCAGCTTGGACAACAAGGCCAGGTCCACCATAGAGGCCTCGTCCACCACCACGACGTCCGCCGGCAGCTTGTTATCGCTGTGATGGCGAAAGCCCCCAGACGCGGGGATTACGCCCAACAACCGATGGATCGTCGTGGCCGTTTCCGGAATGAGATCCTTGACAGCCTGCTCACAGGTCAACCTGTTTTTGGAACGCTTTACGGCTTCCTGCAGGCGTGCCGCTGCCTTGCCCGTCGGCGCCGCAAGGGCGATTTTCAAATCGGCCTTTCCCAAACACTCGCCGAGCAGGGCCAGAATCCGACATACCACCGTGGTCTTGCCCGTCCCGGGACCGCCGGAAATGATACAAAAGCGTTTCCGTATCGCGGCCACTGCCGCCACGGCCTGCCAATCAATTCCCCGTCCGTTCTCATGTTCGCCTCGGTTGCCCGGATCCGGAAACAACCGGGCCAGGCATGCCTGAAAAGCCGCCCGCTCCGCTCCACCCAAAGTAAGCAGGAGGGAGGCATCTTTGCTTTTTGCCCGGATCCATTTGGCCAAGCGGTCCTGATAGGTCCAATACCGGTAAAGATAGACCCGCGCCTGATCGTCGAGGATCAACGGTCTGTACGAGCCCCCGGGGCCTACCACCGACGTCGCCGCCAACCGGGCCGACCATTCTTCGACAGGCGGACAGTGACTCGTCTCCCCCGCCGACAACCCGTCCACCATCAAATCGTCGGCCACCACCTTAAGATCCAGACACACGTGTCCCATACGTGTCGCGTAACTCGCCAAGGCCGCGGCCAAGCGCAACGCCCGATCTCCACCGCCGTCGAGACGGGAAAGAAACCCGGCGAAATGGGCATCCAGCGGGGAAACGGTGGCCTTTTCGGTCAGCAGATAGGTCGGTTCAGTCATGGTCGATTCCTTGCCTGCCAGGGATCACGGTGTCCGATCCGGAACACGTCCCATCAGCCGATCCGACAACCAGTGGATGAGGCGGCCGTCGGGCCGAGTGCTGTAAACGCCGAACCGGTTGCCCCTGCCGGGATCCATACCACGAACGAAAAGATAGAATACGCCCCCGAAGTACCGGTCATAGTCATAGTCGGCCACACGCCGGGCAAGGTACTGATTGAGTGCCACGGTATAAATGAGATATTGCACCGTATAGCGTTCGTTCATCATCACGGCCTGTAACCGGTCTTGATCATAGTCAACCACCTGCGGGCCCAGGAGGTTCGATTTCCAATCCACAATATAGTACCAGCCGTTGTGCCGAAACACCAGATCCACAAAGCCTCGCATAAAGCCCCGGGAAGGGGAGCGCTGTGTCTCGCCTATATATCGTTGTTCTTGCCCCCGGCCTCCAACACCGGTTTCCTGGAATACGGCCGTCGCCAGATCCCTGCCGGAAAGTGCTTTTATGGGAAAATAGAATTCCAATTCGTTTAATCGATCACCGGGACCGATTTCGGACAAGGTAAACGTCTCCTCCCTGCCCGGCAAAGATACGGAGAGGACATTTTTTACCATATCGCAGATCGTTGTCGTCCACGTGGCGTCAAAGCCGAATGCCGCCAGTTTGGCGGCCACCACCGGGGGAATCTCCGTCGGATCGGCCCTAAAATCGAGATCTTCGAATACGGCGTGCATAAAGGACCCTGCACCGGCGCCGGCGGGAAAATCGAAGATATCTCTTTGATCATCCCCTGCATAGCCTCCCAGGCCATTCCACCCGCCGTCGACGGGCCCCGACTCGACTTTTTGGGTCACCTTGTCACCTTCGGCCGGAGACGCCTCCACGTGGCGCCCCGCCGCAATTGAGGAAAAGCTCGAGATCCCCCAGCTATCATCGATACGGCCCCGGAACCGACGGGACGTCACCGGGCCATCCCCTCCAAGAACGGATTTGGGCCGATACGCCGGCCGTATGGGCATGTCGACGAGTCGGATGGTTCCTTCGGCCTCCCGCGCCGCCGATCGGAGGGCCGCCCATACGTCTTCGTCGCTTAAGCCGTCAAACCGCCGTTGAAGGGCGGTGACCTTGTCCTTCCCTTCCAGTGAGTCCCCCTGGTGAAACAAATAGGCGGGCGCCGACCGGCCACTTCCGCTGATTCGACCCCAGACCGTGTAGCAGCGGCTTTTCGCTCGAGTCAGGGCCACATAAAGCAACCGCAAATCCTCGGCTAGGGCCTCTTCATCGGCTTGGACACAATGCTCGTCCAACCCCTGGGATCCCAAATCGAGCGTCTTCTTCATCCCTTCCGCCGGATTGTGAAAGAAAACCAGCGACCGTTTCCGGTTGCCCAAAAGCCCGTCCCAAATAAAGGGACAAAAGACGATCGGGTATTCCAACCCCTTGCTCTTATGAACGGTCACCAACTTAACGGCGTTTTCATCACTTTCCAGCCGCAGCTGGTGTTCCTCCGGCGACTGCCCCTCCAGAGTTCGCCGTTCCCGAAACCATTTGAGCAAGCCCGTCATGCCCAAACGGTGTTCAAAAGAGGCCTGGTGCAATACTTCACACAAGTGGCGCACGTTGGTATTCCGTCGCTCCCCGTTTTCAAACCTCATAAGCCGGGCCATCACCTGGTGGTCCGTAAGGAACCGCCGGAACATGGCCATAACCCCCCGGGACCGCCACAGCTCATGGTAGGTCGTAAACTGAAGGGCCCAGTCCTCCCACTTCCGATCCGTGGTCTGGATCTCATCCAATGTTTCCGCCCGTTGGCCCAAAATGTCCGTCACCAGTGCCGCCCCTAACAATCCGGCATGGGTCGGCTCAGCTATAGCGGACAGAATCCGTTCCATCTCCTCGGCTTCCGGCGAAGCAAAGAGATCGTCACTGGTATAGACCACGCTGGTAATTCCGCTCACCGATAGAATCTCCTGGGCCTGCCGGGCTTCCGGGTTTGTCCGCACCAACACGGCGATATCTCCCTCTCGGATCGGTCGGTCACCAATCCGAGCCCGGTCCTCTCTGCCAAGATCAATCAACCTTGAAATCTCTCCCGCCGTGGCGTGCAGGATTTTTTCTCTCGCCTCCGATCGATTTAAGGCCTTCTCGCCGTTTCCATATTTTCGGGCATCCAGAAACCAGAGATGAAACGGCGGCTCCCGTTTGCCGTCCACGGTCAGATATGCCCGGTCCGCCTTGGGTGCCGGGGCCACCGGCTGAAAGGGAATTTGCTCGTAGATAAACGGGCGACTTACACGGCTAAACAAGGTGTTCACGGCATGAACCAACTCCGGCTCGGAACGCCAGTTCTCCCCCAATGTATAGGCAGCGTGAACCGTTTTCGCCGCCGCCATGTAGGCGAAAATGTCGGCACTGCGAAATCCGTAGATCGCCTGCTTGGGATCGCCGATAAAATAGAGGGCCCGGCCGCTTCGTCCCCGGGGAAAACCAAACACCCGTTGAAAAATACCATACTGAATCGGATCGGTATCTTGAAACTCGTCGATCAATGCCACCTTATACTTGCGTCGCACGGCCGCCGCCAACGCCGTTCCTCCCGCTTTGGCCAATGCCTCATGAACACCCAAAAGCAGGTCATGAAACGTCTGGACATTGCGCTGCCCTTTCTTTCGTGCCAGCGCCACCCCCCCGTGATCCACCAGTTCTCGCTTCAGGGAAACGAGACGTCTATCAAAGGCACCTGTCAGCGCCTCATGCGTCTCCTTTAACCTTTGGCAGGCGTCAAAAAAGGGATGACGGGGAACCGCGTGGCCCTTTTTGACAGCCCCTTCGATGTGGACACGGGTAAATTTGTCGAACCCATCAAACAAGGAGGGGTCCTCTCCGCCGCGGCGTACATACCGATCCATACCCGTGA
>CAZHHS010000124.1:0-5871 GCA_964532395.1 uncultured Desulfobacterales bacterium
ATCCGTATGGGAGACCTGTTTCAGGAAATCACCAAGGTCATATTGGAAACGTAAATCTCATCACCATAGGAGCGTTTTCTTTGTTATCAAACCTCTTTCAGCCCTGCCGGGTCCGTCGTTGTACCAAGACCAGGCAGGGCTTTCTGTTTCTGCTTGATTAGGGCTGAATAACACCATGACTGTCCGCCGACCCGACCAACCAACCGGCCCTGAGCCCGGTGCCTTCTTGTCGAGCTTTTTCGGCACCGCGAAGACCGTCTTATTCTCCCCCCAGGCGTTTTACGCCGCCGCCAAAAACGTGTATGGATTTCGCCCGCCTTTTCTATTTCTTTTAGGCTGCGTGACCATTCATACGGTCTTTGTCGCCTTGACGTTACGCAATACTGCAGTGATCCTCTTTAGTCTGTTTAATGGACTCGTCATGCCCTTTGCCACGGCAGGCCTCCTTTTTCTTGTTCTGACGCGACTTTTTAACACCTCAGGCACATACGAACAGACCTATCGGGTAGTTGCCTATTCCGCGGCAACGGCACTGGTGTCTTGGATTCCCTTGGCCGGTTTCGTGGTGGAACTTTACCGCATCGTTATTATCGCCATTGGGCTCCGCTGTCTGTTTTCCGTGAAGACGTCACAGGCTGTCGTCGCTATTGCGATCGTCATCTTTGTTTACATTGCCGTCTTCAGTTTCTTGGGGCACTTCATCGGTCCGACTAACCAGCCGGCAGTTATGAGTTGATTGAACTCCCCGTTGCACCCCGGGTGTTTTTCTTCATTGGCACTACGCGCTATAATTGCTATGATACGGACGCGATCTTCGACATAATCTTGGCATCTCACTCGAAAGGCAACCCTAGACACTAGGAAACACGGCGTACCCATTTATGTCACTACGAAACCAGAAGGTGTTGCGACCATTGTTTGATTTCTTTAGTAAAAAACGACAAGAGAAGGCCCTCAGGGAAGAAGACGATAAGGCCCTTTTCATAAATCGATACAAGGCCTTTCGGGAAATCCTGAAAAACAACAATGAGGTCCTGATCACCATGGCTGATATGCAGGAAAAGGCGACGGGCGAGTTTGTCTTTGACAAGGCCTATGTCCTGTCTTCCTATGAAACCGTCGCCAATGGGGTTAAAAAGATCATCGAAAACCTCAATCTCCTTGCCGATAACAAGTACGCCAACCTGCAGGACGCTTACCAGAAAGCGGACCAGGCTATTCAAAGTCACCTCAAGGGACGAATAGCCATACCGAAGACGGATTATGTCCTTCCGATTCACAGCTTCGGCAAAGAAGCTCTTTTGTCGGCCGGGGGAAAGCTTGCCAATCTGGCCGAGCTCCGCAACGTGTTGAACCTGCCTGTCCCTGCCGGCTTTGTAATCACCACTTTTGCATACCAAACCTTTGTTCAACATAACCAAATTCAAGGAATCATCGATGAGAAAACCGCCAATCTCAGTATACGTGATTACGACAAGTTGGCCGCTGCAAGTCGGGAAATCATAGAACTGGTAAGAAACGGACGGATACCCCCCGACCTGGAAGAGGCCATCCTGGAGGGATACCAACGCCTATGTAAACAACTGGGAGACGACGATATAAAGGTTTCCGTGCGAAGCAGTGCCGTTCAGGAAGATGTAATGGCCAGTTTTGCCGGCCAGTATGATACGGCGCTGAGCGTGTCGTCGGAAACGTTGCTGACCGAATACAAAAATATCATGTCCAGTCTGTTTACCCCCCGGGCACTTTTTTACTACAAGGACAAGGGCTTCCATGTCGAGGAAATGGCCATGGCCGTCGGTTTTCTGGCCATGATTGACGCCCAAACCAGCGGCGTCATATATTCTCGTGACCCGGGGAGCCCGGAAGACGATACCATCCTTATCAACGCTGTGTGGGGCCTCGGGGCCTACGCAGTCGGCGGTGCCGTCCCGACAGATAATTATAGAGTTTCCGGTAACGGAAAAGCACAAATCAGCCGTGAGGAAACGGAACCCCAGGAAGTCATGTTAATCGGCCAAGCAGAAGGCGGCACACGGGAAGTGCCGGTACCCGAGGAACTGCTCGGGAAACCTTGCCTCAACGATGAGGCGATTTCCGAACTGGCGTCATGGTCGCGAAAAATGGAAGGTCACTTCGGACGACCCCAGGATATTGAATGGGCCATGGACCCGGATGGTAAACTCTACCTTCTGCAATCCAGGCCCCTCCGTATCGGCCTTGCCAGGAGATCTTCCGATCAAAAAGCAAGCTCAGAACCCGTCCAAGGTCATAAACGACTTTTGGACAAAGGGGTCATCGCCTGCCGTGGCACCGGCGCAGGTCCGGTGCGGGTTGTGAAAAGCGAAAAAGAGCTGTCAGATTTTCCGGAAGGAGCCGTCCTCGTCATAAGGCACACCCCGCCTGAATTCGCCGTGGTTATTCCCAAGGCGGCTGCCATTGTCTCAGACATCGGTACGGTACTGGGGCACCTGGCGACGGTTGCCAGGGAGTACAATGTCCCGGCTGTTTTTAATACGCACGATGCCACTCGCCTACTCTCGGACGGCATGGAGGTCACCGTAGACGCCGTTCGGGCAAATGTTTATGAGGGAACAGTAAAAGAACTTCTTAAAGAAAGACAGGAACACACGTTCGAAGCCTCTCCGGCCTTGGCCCAGCTTCGCGAAGTGTTGCAACTGATAACCCCGCTGAACCTTACAGACCCGAACGACCCGGGTTTTCAGCCCACGGGGTGCAAAACGCTACACGATATCACCCGATTTGCCCACGAAGTCTCCATGCATGCCATGTTTAATCTCAGCAAAGAAAGTCACTTTGCGGAACAATCGACCAAACAACTGGTGTGCGAGGTCCCCATGCAGTGGTGGATCATCAACCTTGGCGACGGGTTCAAGGAGGACGTTAAGGGGAAAAAGGTCAAAATTGAAGATATCGTGTCCATGCCGATGCTGGCCGTGTGGGAAGGCATGACCGCACTGCCTTGGAAGGGTCCACCACCGGTAAATACCAAGGGATTTCTCTCCGTCATGTTCGGGGCCACGACCGACCCCAGCATCGATCCATCGGTGGGAAAACGGTTTGCCGACAAAAATTACATTATCCTTTCCAAGTACTTCTGTAATCTGAATAGTCGCCTCGGATTTCATTTTTCAACCACAGAGGCCTATGTCGGTGAAAATCCAAACGAAAACTACGTCAGTTTTGTCTTCAAGGGGGGTGCTGCAGATCTTGACCGCAGAGTCAGGCGGGTCGAATTTGTGGGAAAAGTTCTCCGGGACTTTGACTTTCGTGTAGAGATTAAGGACGACGCCCTGTTTGCCCGGTTGGAAGGCCATAAGCCGGATTATCTAAAGGAGCGTCTCAAGGTTCTGGGACACGTCATGACCCACACCCGGCAACTCGATATGGTCATGTACAACGACACCATGGTTAACTACTATTACGAAGATATGTTAAAGGCCATCAGGTCTTTTGTAAACGTCGAGACAAACCATTGAAAAAGTACTTAAGATATTTCGCCCAAAAACAGGGATTGATGGTGGTCAGCATTGTGATCCTCGCTCTGCTGGGCGCCGCCCTTGTTTTGAGTATTCTGTCCGGTCGCGAACTCAAGAATATGATCAAGGAGGACTTCAATTCCCAACAACTGGTTCTGGCTAGTCACGTAGCGGAAACCCTGGAAAAGAATCTCAAGGTAATCAAACGGGAACTGATCACGCTGAGTCTTTCTCCCCGTATCGAGTATGTGGAAGCCGTTTCCTGGGCAAATCGGATGAAGATCTCTCTTTCCAGCATCAGTGACTATGGGACCATCGAGATTATGCTTATTGCTCCGGACGGAATGAACTCATATTCGATCAACTATGCCAATGCCATCTTTATTGAACACAACGACTACAGAAAGGAACCCTATTTTCAGTGGTGTAAAAAACCGGAGAACAAGAACCAGATATACATATCAGAAGTCACCGAGGGAACGGTAGAAGACTCAGAGCCGGGCCTTATCATGAAAATGGCCATACCGGTCTATCAGGTATCCAGCGACGAAGCACACCCGGTCCCCACCTATGACTTCGGCGGGGTACTCGTCTTAACCCTGGACACCGGCTCACTGGCCAGTAGCCTGGCAGCCCCCATTCGGTCCGGTAAGACCGGATATGCGTGGATTATCGATGAAGAAGGCAAATTCCTCTATCACCTGGAGGAAGATTTCGTCGGAGAAAATGCATTTGAAGTAAGAAAGTATAAGGATCCCTATATATCCTTTAAGCAGATCAACCAGATCCAAAAAACCAAAATGCTCGATGGCAAAGAGGGGACGTCGGAGTATATCTCCGGGTGGCACCGTGGGGTGACAAAAACCATGGAGAAGTTGATTGCCTACGCACCCGTTCATATCGGTGCGGCAAATGCCACGCGGATCTGGTCCGTTGCAGTCGTGGCCCCCTCGAGTGAGGTCGAAGGCGCCATCCATTCGGTATACGTAAGGCAGTCTTTGATACAGGGGGCCTTTGTTTTGGCCGTCCTGGTGATATTCGGGTTTTTAGTGATCAATGAGCGGGCTTGGCTCAAGACGCTGGAAGAGGAGGTCCACGTCAAAACCAAAGACCTCGCCAGATACGCGGAACGGCTCAAGCGATCCGAAGAAAGATACCGTTCGCTTATCGAATCCGCCGACGATATGATCTTCACCCTGGACAGAAGTTGCACGATCTTGTCGGTGAACCGGTACTGCACCGAGTTGTTGGGACGTAACCCAACAACCATTGTGGGAGAAAACCTCCTCAATCTCTTTCACTACGAAGATCCGGATGCGGTCTGTTCTCTCGTTGAACGGGTCTTTGAAACGTGCGAAACCGTTTCTCACGAGGAAAGCGTGATCATCGGCGAAAAAGAGTATTACCTGGATACCAAGTACAAACCCATTTTTATGATCGGCGGCGACAAGGATGCCATATTATGCATTTCTCGAGACATTACGGAACACAAAAAGATCGAAGACCAGCTTTCCCATACGGAAAAACTGGCATCCCTCGGCTCCTTATCCGCCGGCGTGGCTCACGAAATAAACAATCCGATAGCCGTCATCTTGGGATTTACTGAGTTACTTCTGGACAAACTTCCGGAAGACTCCAAAGAATACGAGATGCTCAAGACCATTGAACGCCAGGGAAACAACTGTAAGAAGATTGTCGAAAACCTTCTCGCTTTCGGTAAGGTTCGGGGCGGCACGCCCGGAGAAACGGATGTAATTGACGACCTTCAACGGGTTATCAACGTGGCTCTAAACACGATGGTCACCAAAAAGGTCGACCTCACCACCCACCTGGAAGAGGATCTGCCTACGGTTTGTGGGGACGGTGAACAACTGGAACAAGTCTATCTGAATATTATCAATAATGCCGTGGCGGCGATGGATGGCGGCGGCATCCTGAATATCGCCGCCAAACAGGTGGGGAACATGGTCAGGGTAAGTTTCTCCGATACCGGCCACGGTATCTCGCAAGAAAACATGGACAAGATTTTTGAACCGTTCTTTACCACCAAAGGGGTCGGAGAGGGGACGGGCCTCGGCCTTTCCGTTAGCTATGCCATCGTCAAGAAATTCGGGGGGGATATCAAGGTGGAGAGCCAAACCAAGAAAGCCGGGAAGACTGCCGGAACCACCTTTACCGTGCTATTGCCCATTGCCAAGAATACCGAATGTGATCCGACCACTGCAAAGAACACAGAAGGAGGGGAAAATGCCTGAAAAGATCCTGGTCATCGATGACGAACTCGATATGCTGGCTTTGTTAAGAATGATCATCGAAGATAATACGGACTACGAGATGGAGACAACGAACAATCCTTCCGAGGGCCTGAAAA
>CAZHHS010000125.1:0-4529 GCA_964532395.1 uncultured Desulfobacterales bacterium
GTCGGGTCAAATCCATACTGGACGGCATGTTGGATGCTCCCAATATAGGTCCGCCACGACGTCTCATGAGGATCCGTATCCGTTACGGGGGTCCCGGCACCATCGGCCAGCCTCGCCCTTGCTTCTTCACATCCCGCCACCGCCCCGTAAAAGGCCTGTTCACTTACCTTATGATTCTTCCCGATTTTCATCTCCGTGGTGGTCATCACGAACGCCGTCGTCCCCAAGAGCACCAGGACCCCCATAAAAATTAACGTGGTAGGCAATATCATGGCGGTTTCATCGGTTAATCGCACTGCCCACCCCCATCGGTAAATATTTTTGGCTGCCATGATCGTTTATCGCTCCGACCGAGAAACCACCTACGGGACAGCCAGGTTCGGCGGCGTAATCGACGTACGCAGTGTATAGGTACGATGCCCGCCGTTGGCTCCATAAGTGGGATCCGGTTTGGCGGTCCGGGCGGTTACCGTAAGCTGTAACTGTCGAATAGACGCGTCCACCGTCGCCACATGGCCTTGGCCGTCCAGATAGGTAAAGACAAAGGTCTCGATGTTCTCCGCAAATGGTTGATTGCCGCCACCGGTATTTCTGTCGATTTGCAAGTGGGCTGAATCATACCGGTACCTTATACACTCATTGGGATCATCGGTGTCACCGTCCGGCGGGTCCCCCGGATCGTCTCCCCGAAGATCCGCCTTCACTCGAAGTATTGCAGCATCACACACAATCCCGTCAAATCCTGCGCCGGTGGGATCGTAACCGGCCATGCGGATTTCGCGGCTCATCATGTCCACCGCCGCTCGCGCGGTTTGAACCGCCGCGGTCATCTGTTCCTGCAAATCATACGACCGGTTCTGAACAACGAAAACCGCCACAACGGCACCCGTTACCAGCAGCCCGGTGACCAGGGTAACAAGCACCTCAAGAAGCGTGAAACCACTCTCAGCGGCTTTTGCGATCATCTGCTCAGCCCCCTGATTATCTTGCAATAATCGTATTCAGGCATACTGCATGCCGATCGGAATCCCAATTGACGGTGACTGCCACGGACTTCATGCCGACATCCGGATGGGCCACATCGACCGAAATCGTTCGACTGTATTCGGGGTAACCAGGGATATCCCCATAAGCCTCCGTGCTGCTTGAATCTACGGCCGGAAGCCCTGCATAACCGACTCGCAAGGTCTCTTCCATTTTCTCTTGCGCCAAGAGCGTTCCACTGGTGAGTCGGGCGCTGAAGGTACGCCCGCTCATGGTTCCACCCATAACGCCGGCAACGGCCAAAAAGCCAACCGACAAGACAGCCAGGGCAATCAAACTTTCTACCAGGGTAAAGCCTTTATTATCACGGCATATAACCATATCGACTCCGACGTCCGCGGCGACACGGCGAGAAAAATAAACCCAGTGTTATCGAGTGCTGTGTGGTACTTTCTTTGGCGGCGGAGATGAGAGCGTTTAGACCAATTTGACGCGTCCCGTTATATGAATTTTAAGTTGTTTGGAACCACTGGCATTTGTAAGCGTAATCGTGCCCATGGAGGCACTTCCCCGCGGGAAAAAGATCGGATTGGCGGTATGAGTGATAGTCACGTCCGGGTATGTTTGGCGAAGATCCCTTACCCGAATCCGCTCCCCCGTCCCGGGACTACCATCGTTGTCATCGTCGTCCAGGATCTGATACCGGTGCGTGTCGATGATGAGGACCCGGAATTCGTTTTTTTGACTCACCGCCTGCATGCGCGCCCACATCAGGTCACCCATGACCTGTCGGGCCGCCCCGGACAATCGATACTTGGGCAACTGGGATACAAGGGCGGGTACGGCGACAACAGCCAACAGACTCCCAATGGCCAGGACAACGACGATCTCCAACAGGGTAAACCCCTGGGTCAGTCCTCGATGCATAATATCACTCTCGTGTTCCGTCGGCGTTACAGCTTCGAATGGTATAGGATTTGGCGGAAAACATCAGGAACTAAAGGCCATCTTCATTCGACGGCTCACCTTAGGCCCTACTTTTAACGAATCTTGAGATTGAGCTTCTTGGCAATGGCCGTCGCTGTTTGGCCGACGAATCGCTCGAATGCGTCACCTTCCAACGGTGCCTCCGACGTGGGAAACGCATCGATCCCCTCGGCCTTCACCAGCTCAGGGACATTCTTTAGTGATTCACGGGGCACGATTTCAAAGTCGGGCGGGAATCGGTCCTCAAAGTACATTTCCTGGAAACCAGCAAACTTCAGCGCATGGGCCGTCGCGTCGAGCACAACCAAATCATTGGCATCGATAATCCCCTGCTGGGCGGCAGCGACAAGTCCGGCCAGGGATTCTCCACCTTGGGTACACGCAATGTGCCCATTGCGGTTGGCAATAAGCTCCCAATCCATGATCGCTTGTTCCTCTACTTCCACGACAAAAACGGCTTTTTGTCCGGCCTTCTGATTGTAGGACGCTACCAATTCGATCACCCGAGGCATGGACACCGGGTTGCCGATCATGGCCGCCTGGGCCACGCTGGGTCGGACCTTGACCGGAACAAAATGACGGCGGGAAACGTCGGGTTCCAAATAGTATTTGTACACCGGATTGGCGTGGGTCGATTGTACGCCCACAATCTTGGGCAGACTTTCTATGATTCCCACATCAAAGAACTTAAGGAAGCCACTCATTACAGCTGTAATGTTACCCGCATTACCGATGGGAACGATTACCGCCTTTTGCGTCATATCGTACTCAAAGTCTTGCGCTATCTCATAAGAAAAAGATTCCTGGCCCAAAATCCGCCAGGCATTTTTGGAGTTTAATAACGCCACGTTGTACTGCTCGGACAGAGCTTCCACAACCTTCATACAATCATCAAATACCCCGGGGATCTCAAACACGGCGGCGCCACTACCCAACGGCTGGGCCAACTGTTGCGCCGTCACTTTGCCGTGAGGCAGAAGAACGGCGGACTTTACCCCCGGTTGCAGGTAAGCGGCATAAAGGGCGGCAGACGCAGACGTATCTCCGGTAGACGCACAGACCGCCAGCACTTCGGATAATTTTTCGGATCGGACCAGGAAGTTGATATAACTCAGGGCACTGGCCATCCCCCGGTCCTTGAACGAGGCGCTCGGGTTCTGGCCGTCGTTCTTAAAAACAAACCTGGCCCCAACCGTCTCCTGAAGCCGCCGGTTGGCCTCTACCATGGGTGTGTGCCCTTCTCCCAGGTATACGACCGCCTCAAGCGGTAAGACCGGACCCAGAAATTCGTGATATCGGTATATGCCCCGGAGGGAAGGCCGGTTGAGCATGCGACGGTAGTCAAAGATCTGGCGCCACACCTCGGGTGGGGTTTCCTTTAATCTCTGGGCATCCAAATCAACCAAGAGGAGGACTTCTCCGCAGGACGGACAGGTGTAAAGAAGCTCCGATATGGCAAATGTGTCCCCGCAACCGAGACATCGGTAAACCAGCGTTCCGTTCACCTCCGGTATCACATAGGGTCGAATCTTTTCCGGAAAGTCCTCAATTCTCATGTGCGCCTTGGAGCCCTTCCTATACCCCCTCGATCCTCTCTGTCCCATCCATATATAAACGCAACGCCTCCGGAATCACGACGGAACCGTCGGCTTGCTGAAAATTTTCGAGGATAGCCACCACCGTCCGACCTACCGCCAGACCGGAACCATTCAGGGTGTGCACCAGTTCGGTTCCCTTTTTCCCTTTCCTTTTAAAGCGAATCCCTCCCCGGCGGGCTTGAAAATCTTCAAAGTTGCTGCAAGATGATATTTCGCGATATTTCTGCTGACCGGGCATCCAGACCTCGATATCGTAGGTCTTGGCGGCGGAAAACCCGAGGTCGCCGGTACAAAGCTCTATGACCTGATAGGGGAGACCCAGGCGTTGCAGAATGCTTTCCGCATCGGCTAAAAGCTTGTCCAACTCACGGTAGGACGTTTCCGGCGTGGCAAACTTCACCAACTCCACCTTGTTGAACTGATGCTGCCGGATAAGCCCTCTCGTGTCCTTGCCGTAAGAACCCGCCTCTGACCGAAAACAGGGCGTGTACGCGGTATAAAGCCTGGGCAGCGTTTCTTCATCCAAAATCTCATCCCGGTGAATGTTGGTAACCGGAACCTCGGCCGTGGGCACGAGGTAATAGTCCCAGCCTGCCAGTTTAAACAAATCGGCTTCAAATTTCGGTAACTGGCCGGTAGCCGTCGTGCTCGCCTCATTGGTCATAAAGGGCGGAAGGACTTCCAGATATCCATGCTCTCCGGTCTGAATATCCAGCATGAAGTTGATTAATGCCCGTTCAAGCCTTGCCCCTTTGCCGACATAAAGCGTAAACCGCGCTCCCGTAATCTTAGCTGCACGCTCGAAATCCAGAATCCCCAGCCTTTCACCCAGGTCCCAGTGTGCCAGCGGCTCAAAGCCAAACTCGGGAAGCCCTCCCACCTTTTTGATCACCGGGTTTTCGTCACTGTCTTGTCCCACAGGAACGGAGGGATGGGGCACATTCGGAACACCCATGAGCA
>CAZHHS010000125.1:4629-5828 GCA_964532395.1 uncultured Desulfobacterales bacterium
GAGGCAACCAATTCAAAATTCTCTCGAACAAATTTGATATCTAACATGGCCTAAGTCAGCTTGATTTGGATGAAAAAATAAACGCTACAACCGATCCAGGCTCAGCATCTAGCATGGCGGCAACACGAAGTCAATGATTATTATTACTTGACTTTATTGAAAAAAACTGGTATGGTGAAGGCTTTATAAGATGTGAACGGGGTTCTCTGGAGTGCGCAATGCAAAACTTGAGGGAGAAAAAAGGGGAAATAAGAAAGAGTGTCCTGGCAAAGCGCAACGCATTGAAGAAAAAGGAACATACAAAGAAAAGCAAGCAAGTCATGGACCGCCTCTTTGATTTTGCCAATTTCTTGGAAGCCAAGACAGTGCTGTTTTACCTGAGCACCAAAAGCGAAGTTGCCACTGACGATATGATTCAAAGGGCGATGGATCACAAAAAGGCTGTGGCCGTACCTCTGGTGGATACTCAGGAAAATGACATCATACCCTATAAGATCGAAGACCTGGAACAGGATGTTACCGTTGGTTATCAGGGAATCAGAGAACCGATTGTCTCTCGGTGCAAGCAAGTGCCGGTGGCGTATGTCAACCTAGCCATCATTCCCGGAATCGCTTTTGATGAGCGGGGGGGGCGTATCGGACACGGTACCGGCTTTTATGACAAATTGATCCCCAAGCTCGATGCAACAACCCGCAAGGTTGCCCTGGCCTTTGAGTGCCAGATCGTCCCTCAAATTCCCATGGAACCGCATGACCGGTACATTGACATCATTATCACTGAGAAGCGAACGATCTACAAGATTTAAGAGGGTTGAACAGCATGGTTCAACCCAAATACCTATTCTGCATTGTACAGCGATTTGACGTCAAGACGTTGACGGTTTTTCAGACTCTATACCCAAACGGTGATTAATCCGAACCCGGCGCCGAACCGACAACCTCAACACTGAATTCCCCAAGGTCTTGAGGGATATCGAAAAAGACCAACATAAAGGGGAGCACCTTACCTCGAGGAACCCTAAAGTTGGACTTGTTTTCGCCAAATCGGTTGTTGAGTTTCCGGCTCACCTGTTCCTTGTTCAATGTTTGAAGCTCCGTACCCGACAAGATGTTGCCGGCATACACCGTTCGGTCCCGTGCAATCTTGCCGTTCTTCAAATAGAGGTTGCCTTTGACTTGAATGAAATTACGCATGTCGG
>CAZHHS010000126.1:0-5820 GCA_964532395.1 uncultured Desulfobacterales bacterium
ATCCCCTCCCGGTACTCTCGGCTTCATATCTCCAATCCATGATGCAATCGTAAAAGTCCAATATCATTGTGCCAAACGCCATCAACTCCCTATGCGGAGCTTCCTGTCCAGAATCAGGCCCTCCAACAGCAAGAGAAAAAACGCGGCCGCTCCGAATATGTAGAAACGCGCCTCATAAACCCGGATCTTTCCGCTTTTGACTTCCTTTAATTCCGCCTTCGACCGGATGCCGTCGAAATAGAGGATATCCAAATCCAGATCTCCCGTGACCGCCCGGACATAATTCCCGCCGCTTACTGACGCCATCCGCCGTAACCCCTGTTCGTCAAGCTTGGACAAGACCACTTCGCCCCCTTCGTCCTTGCGAAAGCCCCCTTCCCCGTCCGGGGCGGGTATCGGCCCCCCGGCGGTTTCACCGATACCGAAAACAAATATCTTGATCCCCCGCTCCGCAGCCGCGCGGGCGGCCTCGAGTCCCCGCCCTTCATTGTCTTCGCCATCGGTAATCAATACGACCACTTTGTCCGTTTCCGACTCGGCATGAAATGCCGACACAGTCGTGTCGATCGCCGCACCCAAATCGGTTCCCGGAACGGGTATCAAATCCGGCTGGAGCGCATTGAGAAACATCTCTACCGCCTTATAGTCCAAAGTCAAGGGACATTCGACAAAGGCAGCGCCGGCAAAGGCTACCAGTCCAACCCGGTCTCCCCGGACCACGCGGAGAAAATCAACAATCTCCCGCCTGGCCCGTTCGAGCCGATTCGGCACCACATCTTCAACCATCATGCTTTGAGATACGTCCACCACCAGCATGATATCGACACCCTTTTGAGAGACCTCTTGATAGTGACTCCCCCATTGCGGACCGGCCAACCCGAAAATCATCGCCCCCGCAGACATCAGCAACAAAACGCTTTTCAAGAAACGCCTGCGTCCCTGAAATTCACCGGTCAGTCGCGGCCAAAGTTCCCGTCCGGCAAACCGGGCCATCGCCCGTCTGCGCCCTCGGTCGGACACGATCAAGACCAGCCCGATCAGAGGTAATACCCAGAGGAAATGGAGTATCCAGACATGGGCCAGTTTCATGGAACCGTCCTCCACCACAATTCCTTCAGGGCAATTTCGAGTAAGAGCAGACAAACCGCCGGGATCATGAAGTACCGGTAAAGTTCCTTAAAATGAAAAAACTCCTTTACCTCGGCCTCGGTCTTTTCCTGACGATCTATTTCCTCATATATGTGCGACAGTGTCTCACTGTCTGCTGCTCTGAAATACCGTCCGTTGCCGATATCGGCGACCGTCATCAAGGTCTCTTCATCCAGGTCCACCTCCTGGTGAACCAAACGGGTACCGAAAAACGTCTCCACGCGGAAGGGGGCCGGACCCTTTCCGCCCACCCCGATCGTGTAGGTCTTGACGCCCAGGGCGCTCACCGCTTCCGCAGCCTCTCGCGGCCCGATATCGCCGCTGTTGTTTCGTCCGTCGGTGAGAAGAATCAGAATGCGGGACTTGGCCTCCAGATCCTTAAGCCGCTTGCCGCCGACGGCGATCGCCGAACCGATCGCGGTACGATCGCCGGCCATGCCGATTTGCATGCCCTTAACCAACCTCAGTAGCAGGCCTTTATCCAAGGTTAAGGGCGACTGCGTAAAGGCTTCGTCCCCGAAGACTACCAGACCGATGCGATCGGTTACCCGCTTTTTAATAAAATCCGTTACCACCTTTTTTACCGCCGTAAGCCGTGTTACAGGCTCACCATCCAGCTTGAAGTCCAGGGCCCGCATGGAACCGGAGGTATCAATACACAACATGATGTCCACGCCTGGGGATCGAATCTCTCGAGAGACATTGAACAACTGCGGCCGCGCCGACGCAAAGACCAGCAGGACCAGGCAAAGGGTCCTTAAAACCAACGGCACCTTATCTATCCACGATGCGTAGCTCGGGGAGATCTTCGCCAGCGCGGAGGTCATTGAATAGACAATGCTCGGCGACTCTCGCTTAAGCGAGACGATCACCCATCCCGCCACAGGAATCAAGAGGACAAAAACAACCGGATAGGCAAAACCGAAATTCATTCTTGCCCTCCCGTCCCGGCATTTTCATCTCCTCGTCCTTGTCCCGCCGGTGATGTTGGGGTATCCACCTCCGGCGGAGCCGTTGCGCTCACATAGGTGTATGCCGCCTGAAGGTGTCTTTCCTTATCTTCATCCGTCGGTACGGCGTTTGCAAATTTGACAAGATCCGCCTGACGAAGTAACGCAACGAGTTGACGATCTTCCGGAAACGTCGCTCGAAGGGCGATCTCTTCAGTTGTCAACTCGGCGGCGGGAAATTCCCTGATAGTGCCCAAATAGTGTCGCAGTACTTCCGATAACTGAAAATAGTAGGCCTTCACCTGTCCCTTTTCGAAGGTTCCCGACGAATTCAGCCGATCCAATGCCTTTCGCGTCCGAACATGCGGGGGATCCAGAAGCTCGGCATTCACCCGGTGAACCCGCCGCTTACGATACCACCAAAAAACGACGAGTCCACCCACCGCCAAGACGACCAACGCACCGATTCCCCAAGGCAGATACGCCAGCCATACCGACCGCGTGGGTATGATTCCCCGGATCGGCTTGAGTCGAGCCGACTCGGGCGTGTCACCGAGAACAGACACCACGTCCAGGGATACCGGTTCACAGGTGACGATCCGCTTTTCGCCATTCTCGGTCAAAAAGGGCAACCCCAAAGACCCGGTACCCCATTCTTCAAGCCGGTCCACCAGCAGTTTGATACGGATTCGCCCCGGCTCTTTTTTCTTTTCCAGGACGGTCAACCCATCAAGGCCGTTCACGGTGACCTTTTCCGGAAGATACCCCTTCTCCGGAAGACGATATGTCAGGGTCAAAACCACGGTGTCACCCAGTTCAGCCTCGTCCGCACTCAGGGAGGCCGAAAGAGCGGGGCCGGCATTGTCCCCCCCTGCCGCCCCTCTCCACGGCAGAAAAGAAACAAGACACAATATGATCACCAGAGCCGGGCGGTAGCCCTTCGACGCAAGATATCTTCCCCCCCATACAGAAGGTCTTCCGATTTGAATCCCCATCTCCCTTGTCGCTACATTCTTTTTCTTCTGGCATCGAAAAACCGGGTCAGTGGTTCCACCACCGGCCCGTCGGTGCTGAGTTCCACCACGTCGATTCCGGATTTTCTTGCCGTATCGAGCAGATAGCCGTGCCGATCTTTTCGATATGCCGTCCATCGTTCATTTAACATCTTATTTTTCGTATTCACCAATGAGACGCGGCCGGTTTCCGGATCCCGAAACCTGATCAACCCGACATCGGGGAGTCGGTCCTCGGCGGGATCGGATATACGGATGATGGTAAGATCATGCTTTTTGCCGGTCAGCCGGAGCGGTCTTTCAAACCCATCATCCATGCAATCCGAAATAAGGAAAACAATGGCATGGCGTTTGACCACCCGGTTCAGATAACTCAGGGCCTCTGCGATATCGGTATTCAAATTAATGGGTTCGTAAGTGAATACCTCCTTGATCAATCGCCACACATGCGCCGCCCCCTTCTTGGGGGGAATGAACCGTTCCGGCTGAGAACCAAACAGTACGGCCCCTACTTTATCATTCGTCCGAATGGCCATGAAGGCGAGCATGCCGGCCACCTCCGCCAGAAGCTCCCTTTTGAACTTTCGCACCGTTCCGAAAAGATTGGAGCCGGAAAGATCCAGCAACAGCATGACGGTCAGTTCTCTTTCTTCGTGAAACACCTTGACGAAAGGAGATCCGAACCGGGCAGACACATTCCAGTCAATAGAACGGATGTCGTCTCCCGGTTGATACTCGCGAACTTCTGCAAACTCAATGCCTTGACCTTTGAACGCACTTTCGTACTGCCCCGCAAAGAGATCGTTGGCCAGGCGTTTGGTTCGGAAATGAAATCTTTGGATCTTTTGCAGCGTTTCTTCCGGGAGCATCCTACGGCACCTCTATACGCTCAAGGAGGGTGCCGATGACATCATCCGTCGACTTACCCTCCGCTTCCGCTTCATAACTCAGGATCAGACGGTGCCGCAGCACATCAGGGGCCATCGATTTCACATCCTGGGGGGTGACAAACCCACGGCCCCGAAGAAAGGCATGTGCTTGAGCGGCCATCCCCAGCCAAATGGACGCCCGAGGCGACGCGCCATAGCTGATCATGGGCGCCAGGTCCAAGCCGAAGGCTTCGGGATCCCGGGTCGCCCGTGTCATGCGGACAATATAGTCCACGATCTTGCTTTCCATGTGAATGGAGCGCATGGTTTCTCTCGCCGACCCGATGTATCCCACCTCTGCCACACCGGAAATCCCTTGCGGCAGTTCCTGTTGGGATCGGATCATGATTTCCTTTTCCTCTTCCTCCGATGGATAATCCACCTTGATCTTGAGCATAAACCGGTCGATTTGCGCCTCGGGAAGCGGGTAGGTTCCCTCCTGTTCAATCGGATTCTGGGTCGCCAGAACCAGAAAGGGTCGCTCGAGAAAAAACGTTTCCTCGCCGATGGTAACCTGTCGCTCCTGCATGGCCTCCAGCAGGGCACTTTGTACCTTGGCCGGCGCCCGGTTGATCTCGTCGGCCAAAATGATATTGTGAAATATGGGCCCTTTTTTCACCTCAAACGAGGCATTGTCGGGACGATAGATCTGGGTTCCCAAGATATCGGCGGGCAACAAATCCGGAGTAAACTGAATCCGCTGAAACCGGGTCTTGATGGCCGCCGCCAACGACCGGACGGCCGTGGTTTTGGCCAACCCCGGCAACCCTTCGAGCAACAAATGCCCGTCGCACAGCAGGCCGATCAACATCCGCTCGACGAGGTTTTTCTGACCTACCAGCACCTTTTCCATCTCCACGACAATCTGCCTGAAAACCACGCTTTCCTTTTCAATCCGGTCCGTAATCTCCTGTATGTCCATGATGCTTGGCCTCCCTGACAAATCCCCCACTATTTTATTTCAAATCTATTTCCTGAATGATCCATCACAAAGAGAAGGTCCTTTTTCGACTCCCGTTGTACACAGACGACAGGGAACCCCTTAGCCTCAGCCCTTTCCATCAGTTCTTGTCGATTCGGGACGGAAATGCCGATGTGGCTGTAGCCTCCCGCCTGTGTGACATCGGACAGAAACACCTCGAGGACCAGGTCTTGCCGGGAAAGAACGACGACGGCAACCTTCTCCGAGATACCGAACAGGCGTTGTGACAGATCCCGGCCGACTTCAAATTCCTTGATCTGTTCAAGGCCGAGCAACTCCTTATAGAACCCTTCTATGTCGGCCTTGTGATTGATGGTTATGCCGATATGTTCAAACATGGTAACCTCCTATTATAACACGACTGTTGTCTCTATCATAAAAACTCGGCCTGCCGGCCTCAAACAGTTTATGATTTGCCCACTTTCGTGGGCCGCTCTCTTGTTCAAAGTTGTTACTTTGACATTCAAAGGCACCACATATCTTGACAAATCCAGATGGTCAACTTAATAAACCCGGCTGCAACGAAACTTAGGGACTCTTAAGGCTGAGTTTTAGCAGCATTAAAATCTGAGACCGTCCTGAACCTCACGCGGCAATACGGTTTCACCACCACGGTTGATCCGGTTCGTTGTCAACACAAAGCCGGCGGCGCGGCTTTCTACAACACCATGAAGCTTATGATAACGCCGGTCAACGGTTGACATCAAACACGTTAATACATAAAAAATGGTCATGCGATCTCTTGTACGACGCCATCAATCTTGATCACCCCATGCGGCCCGGAGTCATGAGCCACA
>CAZHHS010000127.1:0-4949 GCA_964532395.1 uncultured Desulfobacterales bacterium
CCATACGGCCCATTCGGATGAAGCAGAAGCTATGGAAAGAACGTTGCAGATGTTGGATATCTACGAAAACCTGGTGAAGAACTATCTGGCAATCCCGGCGATTAAAGGGGAAAAGACAGAATCGGAGCGGTTTCCCGGAGCTGTCAATACCTTCACCTTGGAAGCCATGATGCAGGACCGGAAAGCCCTTCAGGTAGGTACCTCCCATTTTTTGGGCAAGAATTTTGCCAGGGCGTCGAACATCAAGTACCAGTCGAAAGAAGAGGCCCAAGAATATGCTTGGACCACCTCCTGGGGGGTGTCTACTCGGCTGATCGGGGCTGTGATTATGACCCACAGCGATGACGACGGACTGGTCTTGCCACCGAGAATCGCCCCTTCGCACGTGGTGTTGTTGCCCATCATTCGAAAGGATGACGATAGACCGATGGTCATGGATTACACCCGCCGACTGGCTGACGCATTGACCGGCCAGCGGTACGGTGATTCCCATATAATCGTGGAAATCGATGATCGGGAAACCGGGGCCAAAGGGTGGGAATGGATCAAGAAGGGGATCCCCCTTCGCGTGGAAATCGGTCCGAGGGATATTGCCAAGGATTCCGTCTTTGTGGGCCGAAGAGATAAAGGGCCAAAGGATAAAGTGTCCATCCCCAGGGACACGTTTGTAGAAACGGTGAGCTCGATATTAGACGAAATTCAGAACAATCTATACCAAAGGGCGGTGGCTTTGAGAGAGGCAAACGGTAGAGAGTTCGATGTCCGGGATGACTTCGACACGTTTTTTACGCCCAAAAATTCCCGGCAGCCGGAAATACATGGGGGGTTTGTTTTCGCTCATTGGTGCGGGAGCGGGGATTGTGAAGAGAAGGTTAAGGAAGACCTAAAGGTAAGCATTCGTTGTGTTCCGTTCTCCCAAGGCGATGAAGTAGGTAAGTGCATCGTTTGCGGCCGGGAGAGCCCGAAGCGTGTGGTCTTTGCGAAAGCCTACTAGCTGTTTGTGAGGTAATCAAGGCGGGCCAGAAGATTCTCTTTTATGGGGTGACCATGTGTGTGGCCAGTAGCAGGTTATGATTCGTATTACCGACATTCTGGATAGCCTTAGTGCCAACGTCCCCGGGGCGGATCTGGATTTGGTGCAACGGGCCTACGTTTATTCGGCCCGAATTCATGAAGGCCAAGTTCGACTCTCCGGGGAGCCCTATCTGTCTCATCCGTTGGAGGTGGCCGGGCTCCTTGCCCAGCTCCGGCTGGGACCGGTTAGTCTCGCCGCCGGGCTTCTCCACGACACACTGGAAGATACGGAGGCGACTGCCGATGAACTGACCGAGTTGTTTGGCATGGAGGTTACCCACATTGTTGAGGGGGTGACAAAGCTTGGGGCTTTGTCCTTTCGCAGCTCCGAGGCGCGGCAGGCGGAAAGTATTCGAAAGATGATTCTGGCCATGGCCGACGATATCCGCGTGATCTTGATCAAGTTGTGTGACCGGTTGCACAACATGCGGACCCTGCAGTTTCAAAAAGAGCATAAACAGACCAGTATTGCCCAAGAAACCCTTGATATTTATGCCCCTATCGCCAATCGTCTCGGTATTAACTGGGTGAAAAACGAACTTGAAGACATTGCGTTTATGTATTTGATTCCTCACGAATATCGAGAAATCGCCAATCAGGTGGCCAGAAAGAGAGAGGAGCGTGAAAAGTACATAGAGACCATCAAGGAAAGTATTAAGGAGAAGTTGCACCAGGCCCATTTGAACTGTGAAGTGTCCGGGCGACACAAACACCTTTATGGAATCTATCAAAAGATGTTGGTGCAAGAAGTGGGCTTCGAGGAGGTGTATGATATTCTTGGTTTTCGCATCGTTTTGGATACGGTGCAACAGTGTTATGAAGCCTTGGGTGTGATTCACTCGGCGTGGAAGCCCATTCCGAAGCGATTTAAAGATCATATCGGTATTCCTAAGCCCAATATGTATCAGTCGTTGCACACGACGGTGATCGGGCCGTTTGGTGAGCGGGTGGAAATTCAGATTCGTACTCGGGAAATGGATCGTGTGGCTCGCGACGGGATTGCCGCTCACTGGCAGTATAAGGAGGGGCGGAAATTCGATAGGACGGAAGGACAGGCGTTCGCTTGGCTTCGCAAGTTGGTGGAAGAGCAAAAATATCTTAAAGACCCGGACGAGTTTATGGAAACCGTTCGCATTGAGCTCTTTCCCAATGAGGTCTATGTGTTTACCCCGCGAGGGGATGTGTTGAATCTACCCAAGGGGGCCACGCCGGTTGATTTTGCCTATGCCATCCATACCGAGGTGGGAAACCAATGTACCGGAGCCAAAGTGAATGGTCGAATGGTGCCGTTGAAGTACGAGCTTCAAACGGGTCAGCGCGTGGATATCATTACCTCCAAAGATCATAAGCCGAGTCGGGATTGGCTTGGCTTCGTAAAAACCGCCAAGGCTCGGTCCCGGATTCGGCAGCACATCAAAGCGGAGGAGCGAAAACAAAGCTTGGCTCTGGGACGCGAAATGTGTGAAAAGGCCTTCCGCAAGCATGGGTTGAATTTCAACAGTCACGTTAAGTCGGGGAAAATGGCGGAAGCGGCGGAACAATTCGGTTACAAGTCGGTGGAAGATCTTTTGGTGGGCGTCGGATACGGAAAGGTGACACCTTTACAGGTGGTTCGCCGGTTTGTTCCAAGCGATGAGTCATCCGAAGAAAATAAGGATGGTATCGTTTCCAAGCTCAAGGAGCGGATCCGCCGGCCCAAACCGCAGTCGGGGATTCTTGTAAAAGGTGTAGAAGATGTTCTCGTGCGGTATGCCAAGTGTTGTCGGCCTTTGCCCGGGGATCCCGTGGTGGGGTATATTACCCGAGGGCAAGGCATTACCGTGCACCGCACCACGTGTGCCCATGCCTTGAATATGGATTCCGCCAGGCGAATCGAGTTGTCCTGGGCCCCTGAACGGGACGAGTATTATCCGGTGGGTATCCATATTCACTGTCATGACAAGATGGGTTTGTTGGCAAATATCACTACCGCACTCAGCTCGGTGGAGACCAATATCTTGGATGCCAGCGTAAAGACGGGGGTGGATGGAAAGGCGGAATGCTATTTCACGATATCGGTTGCCGATGCCAAACACCTGGAGCGGGCATTGAAATCCGTAAAAGCCTTAAAGAACGTCATTACCGCAAAACGTATGGAAGGTGCATATACGAGCTGAGGGGCGACCGATTTCAATTGGATCTGCTTCAAGCCTTTTAACCGGGTTTTTGGACCAAACCCGATCGTATACATCGAGTACACACCTTCATTCGCCTGGTTCGTCCCTCATGTACGGTCCGTACATGTTGTAAATTGGGGGAAAAACGCCGCTTGGTCACATTATGGGCGTGGCTGATGTTATTGCCTCTCATCGGCTTCTTGCCGCATATTTCACAGACTCTTGCCATCGTAAGGGCCTCCTCATTTCTATTATGGACGCCGACCGATCCGTTCGGCCCGCACCAATGACTGTGTAACTTGAAATTAATACAATAAAGCGGGCTGTTCGGCAAGTATTTTTTTGTTAGTCGGGTTCCGGGAGAGGCGTGCCACCACTTGTGGCGAGTATATCCGACAGGGATGTTTCTACACAGAGGCATATCGAAGGGTTTGGATGGGTTAAACCAGGTTCCAAAGCCAGGTTCCGAGTCCCATTAGGACGCACAGCAAAATGACAACGGCAAACGCTTTTGCAACCAAAGTAAGCCAATGGCCGAAGTCTTCAACCAGGTTTTCGTCCCATCGTTCCCATTCTTCCATGTCACAATTTCCGTTCCCACGATGTAAGGGATTTTGAAGGTCTCTGGTCATGGTAAACGCCCCGTATGGGAGTTATGAATCTACGCTTTGGCAAAGCATGTCCATCTCTGGCTTCCCTTATTATCATCGACCGGAAGATAAAAAAACTTGAGCCGACTTTCTAACCCTTCGTTTTAAAAAAAAATCCTTGATTTATAAAACGAAGTTATATAAGGACTAAACGTCAATACCAGAGCACCTGTGTAGCGCGTCGCGTCATGGGCGGGATAGAGACAAGCTCGTGGATTCCCGGTTTTAAGGACCGCCGGACAAAAAATGATGAAAAAGGGTGAATGGAGTGGCAGATGAACCGATTGCGTGTGAAATGTGTTAAGTGTGGGAAGGAATGGCAAAAGGATTCTTTGATTTCCTGGGGTCCCGAGGATATCAGTTCGTCATTGTGCAACCCCTGTTTCGTTGAGGTTATCTCCCCCATTATTCATAAGAAGCAACTCGGAGAAGGTAATCTGGCGTGTTTTGGCAACGGGAGTACGGACTGTCAGGAAAAGGAATGTAAGTACCGCCAGTGGTGTTTCCGTATGGAAAAAGGGATTAAGGAATCAGAGACGTTTGAAGAAAAGGTGGTTGTGGAAGGCATCAAGTGAGATGCCTGGATTGGAAAGGGGCGATGTTCGCTCTTGTCCCTTTTTCTTTTCGAGGTTCTCTTAACTGTGTGTGAAAGATGGGCGTTCCAGGTGGCGATAGGGATACCGGAGTGGTCAGTTATGGTTAGCAGCAAAGGGGCAACCGACCGATGAAGACGCTTGATGAACAAGTGCTCAAGATCGCCAAAGAGATTGTAGCCAAGTTCATAGAAGTGGGTCGCGTCTCCCCTACGTCTTTTGATGAAACATTTAAGGGTGTCTACAGGACCATCAAGGAGGCGGTGCTTGACCACGGCACGCAGGAAGAGGATGAGTAGTATGAGGAGTATTCGGGCGCCTAATGCGCTTCAGTCCAATTTCGCCCCCAATTAATGTTGACCTTCAATGGTACGCGCAACAGGTATATCCCCTCCATAATAGACTTTACCAGGTTCGTGGCTGCTTCCAATTCATCGGCGGGACATTCAAAGACGAGTTCGTCGTGCACTTGAAGG
>CAZHHS010000127.1:4959-5777 GCA_964532395.1 uncultured Desulfobacterales bacterium
TATATCGATCATGGCCAGCTTGATAAGGTCCGCCGCGGTGCCCTGAAGGGGCGTATTGACCGCGGTGCGTTCAGCAAATTCCCGAGCCGTGCGATTCGTGCTTGAAATCTGGGGCAGCCACCGGCAGCGGTCCAGCAATGTCTTTGTACACCCCGTATGTCTTGCCTGATGAATCGTGTCTTCGATAAATCGCTTTACCCCTTTATAGCGCTGGAAATAATGTTCAATGTACGTTTTAGCCATCTTTTGGCTAATACCCAGTTCCTTCGACAGACGGAATGGACCCATGCCGTATATAATCCCGAAGTTGATGACCTTGGCTTGTCTCCGCATTTCCGCTGTAATCATTGACGGAAAGAGCTGAAATATCTCAGTGGCTGTACGGGTATGAATGTCCTCGTCGTTTGCAAAGGCCTCTAAGAGGATTTCGTCTGCCGAATAGTGAGCCAGTAATCTCAATTCAATCTGTGAATAGTCCGCGGAAAACATGAGCCAGCCCTCTTTGGGAACAAAGGCGGATCGCACCTTCTTACCCTCATCGGTACGGATGGGAATGTTTTGCAGGTTCGGTTCGCTGCTGCTCAATCGGCCGGTGGACGTTACCGTCTGGTTATAAGAGGTGTGTATCCGGCCGGTCTCCGGGTGGATGAGTTCCATAAGCGCGTCCGCGTACGTGGACTTGAGTTTGGCCAGTGATCGGTATTGCAGCACCAAATCGGGGAGCTCATGTTCGGTTGCCAAAGCCTTGAGTACCTCAACATCCGTAGAATAGCCTTTTGTCAGTTTGGTTTTCTTCTGAACAGGCAGGTTCAGCTTTT
>CAZHHS010000128.1:0-5724 GCA_964532395.1 uncultured Desulfobacterales bacterium
TCACGGATATTGACCATCTCCATTAAGAAGGGGTTGATGCCGGCGACGGAACATACCGAACGGAAGGTCTCCTCATGAATCCGCGGCGTACATGCAGCAACGACGATTCTGTCCAAACCGAATTCCTTGATGTCGCTGATGATCTGCGCCTGCCCACCGGTACACATATAGGAGTGTTCTCTAACCAGGGCAACGCCGCTTTGTGCCACGTCTTCACTGACCTTGTGACAATCCACAATGCCACCAATATTGGTTCCGCAATGACAGATAAAAACTCCTACGCGCTCCTCGGACATATAGGATTAACTCTCCTCTCCTGGTAATGATATCTCTTCCTCGGTTACGATTCTTTCTCCGATCTTTTGAACAAAGATCGCGTTCTCGCTGCAATAGAGTTGGCACCGGCCGCAAACGGTACACCGACCTTCTTCCACGATGACCGGCGGGTAATACCCCCGCTCATTCTTCTCGGTACCCCGTTCCAGTACTTTCTCCGGACAAAACCGTATACAGTCGTCACATGCGTCCCCGCCCTTACAGAAACTGGGCAGTATGGTTACCTTGCCCACCGGTACGGTGCACTCGTTGATATTCCAATATCGTGCGCTGGAAACTCCGCTTTTCATCACTCACCTGCCGATTCCTAAAGTTCATACCCCTTTTCAAAAGCCGCCAAATTCATCTCTTCCGTTCCCGGCGGCGCCGATTTGACAATCGCCGCTTTCAGACAATTCTTTTCTATGATCCCGGTCACCCGACAGACGAATCCCATCATGACGTTGTTGGCCACCACCACCCTGAAATGATCCCGGGCGATCTGCGTCGCCGGCACCTTGTATACCGTTACTTGGTCCGGAAGGCTTTCCAAGAGGGTCATATCCACCATCGATTCGTCCACCACGATGGTCCCGGTCTTGTTCACGATGACCTTTCCGCCCCGTTCCTTACTCACCTGCCCCGACATCATCAGCAACAGATCCGGCGTTTCCACAAAGGGGTAATCAATGGTTTGAGAGGACAAGACGATGTCGGTCAAACAACTGCCGCCCTTCATCTCCGGGCCGTATCGCTTGGTCAATGTACTATTCAGCTTGGGATCCATGTTCATGGCACCGTTAATCAGCGTCTTACCTCCCTGAACAATCCCTTGGCCGCCGGTCCCCTCCATGCGCAGCTGCAAATATTCAATCCCGCTGTCTTTTGACTTAAAGGTGACTCGCGGCTTCTTCCCCGTCTTCTTTTTTCCCGCTTTGACAAAGGCCGGCGTCGGCAGATCCTTGATCTGGGAATCACGAAAAACCCCCAGGCTGATCTCTTCGGTAAAATCGCTGTGTTGGACATCCGCCTCACTCAACGTCTCTTTTATTTTAGCTTTCTCTACGAACAGAGCCTCCAGAGACTTGATCTTGTTTCGCCGCTCAAAAAGCATGCAGGGAACCAGCACCTCCACAAAACTCGGCCCTTTGTTTTGCATGGCCGAGACAAGACAATCCACCAGATGATACGGATGGGAAGACGTCGAACGGGCGACATACGTGTATCCCGCCGCCAGAGCAACCCCGACCGGATTGACCGGGGCATACGGACTCCCCCCTGAAGTGGTAATCGTCTTCGCCCCGTAGGGGGTCGTGGGCCCGTGCTGAAATCCGGTCATGCTATATCCATAATTGTTCATGCACAACACGTTGATATCCAATCCATGCCGGCCCAGGGCCAGGAAGTGGTTCCCCCCGATGCCCAAGATATCCCCGTCGCCACCCATGACCCATACCAAGAGTTCCGGCTTGGCCAGTTTCACCCCGATGGCCGTGGGAATCGCCCGTCCATGAGTGGAATGAATTCCGTCCAGGTTCAGGTATCCGGCAATCCGCGACGAACAACCGATGCCTGATACAACGGCACATTTGTCCGGCTTGTATGCTTGATCCTGAATGGCTTCAATGTAGGCGTTTTTCACACGCCCGATCCGACATCCGGAACACCAGATATTAGGCATCATCTCTTTTCTGAGTAGGTCGGCATAGGGGTGCTGATTAATATCCATGTCTTGCTCCCTTCACTCGCTACAAAATCGTAGAGCCCTAGGCCTTTGACGGCGCCGGGTGGTGATTGTTCGTAATCCGGTCTACCCGGTCTATAATTTCACCGGGGGTATGAATTCTTCCTCCCATGAGGTGAAGCCCTTCCACGTTGCCCTTCTTGACATATCGTTCCAGCTCCGCCCGTACTTGGCCGGCATTGACTTCCGCTACCAGGAACGTCCGGTCCGGGCTGTCCAGTTCTTGGATCAGCTGTTTGGGGAACGGCCACGCAGTAATGAGCCTGAGCATGGCCACGTTTCCGGAACCATTGAGGCCTTTCATGGCCGCCTTTACCGAGCGAGATTCGGAACCGAAACAGACAATGATTACGTCCGCCTCATCCAAGGACCCCAGGCTTTCATAGTTCACCAATTTATGGGCATCTTTTTTCACCTTATCCAACAGGTGATGGACCAGTTTTTCTTGGGTGTCCGGATTAATGCTCGGCAGGAAGTTTTCCAAGTTGTGCGTCAAGCCCGTCCGGTGAAACCGATGACCGTCGCCCATAATCTTGGCGCTTGGATTGACCGGTATCGGATCCAGCTTGGGAATCGCGATGGGCTCTTCCATGTGCCCGATGATTTCATCCAGCATCAGTGCCACCGGAGTCAGATATGTCTGAGACAACCGGCAGGCTTCGTAGGTCAGAAACAGGGTCTCCTGCACACTGTTGGGTACCAGAACGATGACCGGTCTGTCCCCGTGGGTCCCCCACCGGGCCTGCATCATGTCTCCCTGACCCATCCACGTCGGCATGCCGGTGGACGGGGCGCCTCTTTGCACATTCACACAGATGACGGGCGATTCGATCATCGCCGCAAAGCCGATACCTTCGGACATGAGGCTCATCCCGGGACCCGAGGTGGCCGTAACCGCAATGGCGCCGGCCAAGCCGGCACCGGAAATGGCCTGAATAGAACCGATCTCATCTTCCATCTGTATAAAGGCCGCGTTCCGCTTGGGTAACATCACCGATGCCCGAGTGGCAATCTCAGAGGCCGGTGTTATCGGGTACCCCGCATACACAATACGCCTTTTGTTGCCGGCAGCCAGGCACAACCCCTCCACCACCGCATCGTTGCCGGTGAGAAGCAACCGCTTCTTTTCTTTTGTCATATGCACTCTCTCCCTTGACCCACTCATCCCATTATGACGGAATACAAGAAATCTTCTTTACCAAGTCGTCAAGATTGCTGGCAAATCCTTCCTCATACCAAACAACGTGGCCATATGTCAATCTTTTGTCTTTGCCCGAAATCCACTGCTTAAATATGGGCGCGTCTCACCCTGTCCCGCCCCATCCCGGACCGGTCCGGCTCACTGATTTTGAAATTGACATCCGAAAGACTCTAAAATATCGTGAGACTCTAAAATATCGTGCCGATCAACAATCCGACACACCCCGGCGAATATCCGATGAACCAACCCAATCTTGTAGTCGATATCGGGGGCCTGACCCTCAAAAACCCGGTCATTGCGGCCTCCGGCACATTCGGATACGGTCGCGAGTTCGCGCCCTTTTACGATTTGAATGCCCTGGGCGGCCTGGTAACCAAGGGACTCTCTCTCGAGCCGGCACCCGGGAACCCGCCACCGCGGACCGTTGAAACCTGCGGGGGCATGATTAACGCCATCGGTCTGGAAAACGTCGGCTTTGAAACCTTTGTTTCCCACAAGCTGCCCTTTCTCCAATCCCTGGATACCGCAGTCATTGTCAACCTTTACGGAAAGCGGGTTGAAGACTATGGGGAGTTGGCCCGGCGGATCGATCCGCTTGAGGGCATCGCAGGCATCGAACTCAATATCTCCTGTCCGAATGTCAAGGCGGGGGGTATGGCCTTCGGAACCGATCCGGAAACGGCCTATGCCGTCACCCGAACAGCACGGGAGCAAACCGCACTGCCGCTCATCGTAAAGCTTTCCCCCAACGTGACGGATATCGCCGCCATTGCCCGGCAAGTCGAAAGGGCCGGGGCGAACGCCGTGTCACTGATTAATACGATTGCGGCCATGGCCGTTGACATCGACACTCGAAAGCCCAAACTGGGCAACACGGTGGGCGGCCTTTCCGGTCCGGCCATCAAACCCATCGCCCTTCGCATGGTGTGGGAGACAGTCCGGTCCGTACAGATTCCGGTGATCGGAATCGGGGGAATCCTCAATACAGCCGACGCTCTGGAATTTCTGATCGTGGGGGCCACGGCCGTTCAGGTCGGTACGGCCAACCTGGTGAATCCGAAAACGGCCCATGAGATCGTAGACGGCCTGGAACGTCACCTCGTAGCCCACCACATGACCGACATCGGAGAAATCATCGGAAGTCTGGGAGGACGCGACTAATCGGTCCTTACGGGAATCGAAGCCGAGGAAAAGGTCGGTTATGTGGAAAGCGCCTTGGACAAGGCGTTCAAAAAATACCTCACGTGACTGATCTCTGCGGCCATGTTGGCCCGGTGATTCGCCAGGATGCCGTCCAAGGGTGCGTCGGTGACCAGCCAGGGTTCCAATTCAGCCGCCACGTGACAAGCGTGAATGGCGCGATTCAGTAAATCGACCCCTCGGCGACTTTCCAAAACACTGGAGAAATCCTCCCGAACCCCATGAAGGATTTCCTTCAAGGCCCGGGCCACCCCTTTGGAATAATAGAAATAGTCATCCACCTTAAACCAGCTTACCGGCGAGCCATCGTCCTCTTCCTGCTTCACCAGATTTTCGTCGCAACTGCCCGCCAAATCGGCCAGGCTGATCAGCAGAGGGATCAGGTTGTCGGTTCGGTTGTAAAAGTGGGCCTCCCCTCTTTTGAGTTTCTGGGCATATTGGCGCAACTCCTTGAGGCTGTCTCGGTATTTCTCTTCCGCCGAAGGTAACCAGTACCGGTCCGGCTTGATCATCAACCAGTTCATCGCGTTTTCCAACGTAGACTCGATTGCCGCGGAAGGACCGTGACGGGAAATCCGCTCAGTCAGATTAACCGTGGCTCGCCGGACGACCTCCAGGACGCCCAGCTGCATGTTTTCCACATTGTCCGTAACACGGATCAAGTCGTTGCGACGCCATCCCCAAAACCGCTCGTTTAACTCATAATCCAACACGGCAACGGTAGCCTCTACGAAGTGAACGCCCAGTGCCTTGGGATGATGGACCCTACCTTGGTCATCCGAAACACCATGCTCGGAACCCGTCGGGGCTTCATGCTTGCCCCCCTGACCCAAGGTAACATCATGTTTTTCTACTTCGGCATCCCTACGGGCCGTGTCTTGATGGCCGCCCGCCATCAGCTCATCCAGTTCGTGGGACAGGTCACCGACCGCTTCCGACCCGTGCGACGGTCCGTGATCCATCGCATCCCCCGCCCCCCCAACCCGGGTGGCGTCGTCGGTCACAAACGTATGCTGCTCCGATTGCTCCGGTCCGCTGAAGAATCCAAGCAAAAACCAAAACAGCCAAAGAACCAACACCGCGATGACGATGGCGGCGACAATGCGCAACGTCCGAAACTGCTTATAGCCCTCCAAGGCCTCGGCCTCGGCTTTGCCGGACTCCGGTTTCAACCCATTTTTCGACTCCGTCATGTCTGTTATCCCTCTCGCAGTCTACGAACATCCCCCACGCGGATGGTCACTTTGATATCGTCGAAATACTC
>CAZHHS010000129.1:0-5692 GCA_964532395.1 uncultured Desulfobacterales bacterium
GAATGGCAGCCAGCAAGAGGCCATTGCAGAAGTAAACTATGCAGTCAGACTTTGTCAGGAATTCTTGTTGAACTTACTTATGTACAGGTTAAATACTGTCTTTACCCTATCGAAACACTCTGAATTTTATGAAAGCATGAAAAAAGGAAAGGAGGGACGAAATGAAAAAGATTCTAATGGCAAGCGGCGTACTCGTACTGGTGTTGATGGTTTCATTTCCTGCTTTTGGTGGTGACCTTCAGGAGGTCAGGTATGAGAGAGCTTACGGGGGTTGCGCTCGGGGCTCTGGCTTGGGTGCCGGCTACATGATGGATGGGCCTGGCATGCATGGCGAGAGTCGAGGCATGCACGGTCGGGGTCGCATGATGGATCGTGGTTGGCGTGAAAGACCTCGAGACTGGGAATCTATGAAACCTGAACAAAGGCAAGAATGGCAAAAGATGAGATCTAATTATCGAATGGAGACACTGGAACTCAGAAAACAATTGGCGACAAAGCAAATGGAACTGGAAACACTGTGGGATCAGCCTGATGTCAACCAGGAGAGAATCGAAAAGCTCTCTGCCGAGGTGGCCGAACTCAAGGCGGAACTTGAAAAGAAACAAGACAAGTACTTACTCCAATGTCGAAAACAATTTGGTGACAAAGGGTGGGCGTGCCCGGGGGGTCGGTGGTAATAGTGTAACCCATTGACAGGTAAGAGGAAGCCATTCCCGGTTCCCTCTTACCTTTTAATGGTACGCGACTAATACCAACAGCTACCAGGCCCGCAATTACCCCTAACGTAATGACTTCGCGAGCCAGGGCCTCTCGTCCATCCTCCGCCGCTTCCGCGATGTGCAAGGACCGGCGCGACCGGTACAGCCACCACAATTAGTACTCCGAGTGATGCCGCCGGTTTCTTCATCTGCATGAACGCCTTATAAAATAGGTGTTTTTACGTTACTTCAGTGAGCACTGGGAAACCCTTTATGACTGGTGCACCCGTTTTTTGATTTAGGTCAATGCGAAACGGATTTGTTGATGGTAGGTTTGGTATAAGAAGGACGAACTGGGACAGAGATAGAAACGCGTTGATCCGCTATCTGAAGTCCTGGGAGGGCCACAAAGAATGCGCTGTATTTCATGAAAGGATGAAAGGGTTGCTAACCAAATAAAAACCAAAAGGAGGAACAGCCATGTCTGAACATCCAAAAGGTGCCATTTTGCAACGGGATAAAGAAACCTACGCCATCGTGCCGAGAACCCCGGTCGGTTTGGTTAAGCCGGAGGACTTGGAGAACATCGTCAAAGTGGTACGAAAATATGAGATACCCATAATCAAGATTACTTCCGGTCAACGTTTTGCTCTGGTGGGGATCAAGAAAGCGGATGTCGACGACATTTGGCAAGATCTTGGTATGGATGTTGGTAAAGCTACGGAGCTTTGCCTTCACTATGTCCAGGCCTGTCCGGGAACTGCAGTGTGCAAGTACGGTGTTCAGGATTCTTTGGGCCTTGGCATGGAAATAGAAGAGTTTTTTTCCCGCACGGACCTTCCTGCAAAAGGTAAAATCGGCGTGTCAGGCTGTCCTTTTTGTTGTTCAGAGAGCTATGTTCGAGATATTGGTCTGTTCGGAACCAAAAAGGGTTGGTCTTTCATTATCGGGGGAAGTTCCGCACGTCGTCCGCGAATAGGAGATCTGGTAGCTGAAGACCTGTCCAAGGAAGAGGTCATCGAGCTGATAAAGAAAAGCTTGGCGTACTATAGGGATAACGGAAAGAAACGCGAGCGGATGGCCAGGTTTGTGGATAGAGTTGGAATCGAGAAAGTGAAAGAAGCCATCCTGTGATGCGGTTTTCGTGCAAAGCGCAAGCCAGTTCGACCTCCTTTCAGGCGCCATCATATATTTTTCTGTTGACAAATATGCCCAAAAAATGCATATTGATGCATATGAGAACAACTTTAAACATAGACGATGACATTCTCAAAAAAGCATCCCGGTTGACTGGAATTAAAGAAAAAACGGCCTTGGTTAGAAAAGGGTTAGAAGCCCTGATTGCCCGCGAGAGCAGCAAGCGTCTGGCGAAACTGGGTGGAACTGAGGATGGTCTTAGGCCGATACCTCGACGTAGATCGGCAAAATCCTAGCGATGGTCCTGGTGGACACCTCCATATGGGTCAATCACCTGCGCAAGGGTGATCGCCATCTTGAAAACCTTCTGGTGGATGGTGAAGTGGTTTGCCACGCATTCATCATTGGTGAGTTGGCCTGTGGAAACATTGGGAACCGAAATGAAATCCTTTCCCTGCTGCAAACCTTGCGCTCAACGCCAACTGTGGATATGACCGAATTTCTTTTCTTTGTCGAGAGAAACCATTTATTTGGTGTGGGGATAGGGTTTGTTGACGCGCACCTTCTGGCGTCTGCGAAATTGTCTGACACCGTCTTGTGGACAGCTGACAGGAAACTAAAAGAAGCGGCTCTAAACCTAAAAGTTTCTTATACTGTGCGGCGCTGATGCGATAAACCGAACTGCTCACGCAGACCGTTATCTGCTGCAGGAGGAATATGTCACGATACAAGACATTCAGAATATCGCTGGTTGTCCGCGCAAAATGCAAGTCCGGGATTTGGTCGGCCAAAACGCGCCTTAAAGGCCGTGTAAGGGCGGGGTGCTATAGTTTGGTCCGTATCGCCGGCGGAATTGTTCGACGATCAGCCAAAGGTCATCATGCAGGATTGTCTGGACCTTGACCGCAATGCCCGGCGTAACAGGACCGTAATAAGCTTCAGCAACGGCGCCTGTGATACAGGCAAGGGTGTCGCTGTCGCCGCCAAGAGAAACGGCGTTACGGACGGCGTCCTCATAGCTGCTCGCGTCCAGGAAGGAGATGAGCGCCTCGGGCACCGTGCCCCGGCAGGATACGTCAAAGCCGTAAGACGGCCGGACACTTTCCACCGTGCGGTCAAGATCGTAACCGAATCTTCCGGCAATCTCTTTTTTAATCAATGTCTTGTCCCGCGTCGTCCTGGCCAGGAAAACGGAAAGCGCGGCGGCTTGGGCGCCTTTGATCCCTTCGGGGTGGTTGTGCGAAATTTCCGCTGTCCGTGCCGCCTCGTGCAAGACGTCATCGACGGTGTCAAACGCCCACCCCACAGGGCTGACCCGCATGGCCGACCCGTTGCCCCAGCTGTTGTAGGGTTGGGGATCGTTGGAGTGGAGCCAAGTGATGAAGCGTCCCCCGTACCCGGCATGGGGATAGCGGCGGCCGATTTCCCATACCCAGCGCCGGTAATCACCATCGGTCAAAATGGCCTGAGCCACTGCGGTCGTGAGCACGGAGTCGTCGGTAAAACGGCACTGGGGATGAAAAAGGGGAAAAGCCTTGGTCTGAATGGGATGGGCTTCGTATACCGATCCGATAATATCGCCGGCGATGGCGCCGATCATCCGATTACCTCCGGTCGGTGTGAATTATCTTCCGTCAGCGGCTCGGGCGCAAGAGATGCATGTCAAAAAGCTCGGGTCCGCCTGCAGCCGCTTCTCGGCAATTTCCTCTTCGCAATTGATGCAATAACCGTATTCGCCGGAAGCCATCCGTTTGAGGGCTGTTCGGATGCGCTGTTCCTCGATCGCGGTCAGACGCGTGGCCGCCTGGGTCATGGCCTGCTGCTGCATGGCGTCCATGCGGGATAGCCGGCCTACGCGCGACTGGTCCAGTTCCAGAGGGCGGTCTGCCTCTTGACCGTCGGTCAGCTCTCTTAGGCGTTGCTCAAGGCGTTTTCTGAAATATTCGATGTCGATATTTTCCCGCATAACAGGCTTCCATTAAACAAAAACTTGCGTAACAGGGTATGGCTTTCTCCAGACTAGGCTTCAACCATACGTGTGGCCGTGTCATTAACCTTAATATTAACCCCAGCGTTGCAAAAGTCGAGGATGCCGCAGATGCCCCGGCGGCGGGATCTCAGCTTCGCAACGACAAGGCGTCAAGGGTGAGGCAATAGTGAACTATGCCGAACTCTTGACAACACAGCAGATGCGGTATCATCGGCTTTCCCGCGGGTAAAAGATATGGCAGCTTTTCTATGCTTCGCTGGATGTCACCGACAGTTGGATCCAGGAAATCGTTAACAGGATCCGCAAACGTAGGCCAGTACTTGTATTGAAGATATCTTGCCATATATTTTATGCAACGCTGGGGTTAATGCATAAGCCGTGCAGCCCCGGCAAAAACCGAATGAAGGTAACTGCTTGGCATGTTTCACGTATAATCGAAGGTACCATTGTTCAATGCATTCACGGATCCTGCTGTTGGGGTCAGAGATAGAATCAGTAGTGGTATCGAAGTTGAGCTATGTGAAGAGAGTCTTTGAAAACTTTGTAAACGAACCTATGTTCTTCGGTGATGCGTCTAGACCAATATCCGGAAAGAGCATGCTTGAGGGGCTCAGGCTTGCCAATGCCTTCAAATGGGTCTCGCGTGGTTTCTTTGATCATGTTATTGATGCGCCGAAGAATCTTTCTGTTCGTGTCTTGCCAATAGAGATAGTCGTCCCAAGCGTGTTCGGAAAAGATGAGCTTCACTCAACCAACTCCCTTTCGACGCCTTCGCCTTTTTCAAGCTGGGCGATTGATTCGATTAACCTCCTAGTATTCTTAGGAGAACGCAAAAGGTAGGCGGTTTCTTCAAGGGCCTCATAGTCCTCAAGTGACATGATAACCACAGAACTAGAAGCCTTGCGGGTGACGACCACCGGGGAGCGATCCCGGCACACCTTTTCCATAGTTTTCGCAAGGTTTTGCCTTGCAGCTGTATAGGTAATTGCCTTCACATTGCACCTCCTGTACATTTTATTGTACAGCTCAAAATTACGATGTCAAGACACATTTTTTGGCCCTCTAATGTCGGTGACAAAGGTTTCATTTCCCAATCATATCTTGGTTCTTGCCCAATCAAAGTTGTCGTCGAGGCGATGGCGTCTTATGCGGATTGAAGTTGCATGATGAGCGTTTTATACCGATCCTTAGATACATTGTTATGCCTAAAAAAAGTACCACTTGGGTAGTGGGTCATTCTGATTTTCCTGGGGTCTTGACCCGTTCTGTGGCTGTGGTATCATGCAGTCATGGAACAGAAAAAGAAAAAACGTCCACGCGATCTAAACAAACTAGCGGTTGATATTGTCGTGGATGCAACCGTTGATGCTGCACCAGCCAAAAAAGAACCTTCCAACAAGAAGAATCCTGCCGCTGTAGCGCTTGGCCGCCTTGGTGGTCTAAAGGGTGGTAAGGCTAGAGCTAAGAAACTTACAAAAGATCAGCGCCAAGAAATAGCACGAAAGGCTGCACGATCTAGGTGGTCTAAAGACTCCTAACCAGCCCCTCATCCAGCATATAGTGCATTCCAGTTAATAGCCATACAACTCTTTGGTATTAGGTAGTTCTCAGTCGTAGTGTGTTGTGCAGAATTTGCTTGACTTCGCCCTGCATTCGTATATTATGCGTCATGTTCCTGCCACTGGGCAGACCTTAGAAACCCTAGAAAAAAAGGGGGGACAAAATGACTGCTGGACGACCAGATGTAATAGAAATTCTCAACAATGAATTGAAGTACCACAGACAACAGATTGAAAGGATAAAGAAGGCTCTAGAGGTGTTGAACACAGAAGAATCTGTCTCTAGTAGCAACCCCATGCCTAGAAGC
>CAZHHS010000130.1:0-5689 GCA_964532395.1 uncultured Desulfobacterales bacterium
GTTATCCTCGGGATACAAAGACGCGGCGGCGCTGCTGATCCTGCTTTTGGTGCTGTTTCTCAAGCCGAGCGGCCTCTTTGGCAGTAGAGAGGTCATGGAAATGAAGGACTTTTAGGCCTTTTCTTTTTGTTGGCATGCAGAAATCCCAGAGACAAGACTTGCGCATACTGATCTGGCTGGCGACGGCGATTGCACTTTTGCCGTTACTGCTGGTGAACCTTTCATCGGTTAAGCACTACCTGGACATCATGGTCTTCGTGGGGATCTTTTCCCTGGTCAATATGGGGCTAAGTCTGGTCATGGGCTATGCGGGTCAAGTCTCCTTGGGGCATGCCGCTTTTTTCGGATTAGGCGCATATATCTCGGCGATTCTCAGCGGCAGCTTCGGATGGTCTCCGTGGCTGGCCATGCCCGCAGGAATGGTTATCACCGGCTTGGTAGCCGGTCTGGTCGGTGTGCCGTCCCTCAAACTCAAGGGCCACTACCTCGCCATGGCCACCCTCGGGTTTGGGGTCATTATGTATGTGGTGTTTAATGAAGAGATTGAACTCACGGGCGGGCCTTCCGGGTTTGTGGATATCCCCGGTATCTCGATCGGTTCGTGGGAGATAGACACCCCGCTCAGGTATTACTACTTTGTGTGGGCGGTGGTCTTCGCGGCGCTTCTTTTTTCGTTAAACGTGATTCATTCCCGGGTGGGCCGGGCCCTGCGCTCCATACACGGCAGCGAAGTCGCTGCCAATGCCATGGGGGTTCCCACCGCCGCGTACAAGACCCGGGTTTTTGTCATGAGCGCGGTCATGGCTTCCCTCGCCGGGAGTCTCTATACCCACTACATGATGTTTTTGAGCCCCAGTTCCTTCAATCTCTTTTGGTCCGTCAAGTTTGTTATGATGGTGGTGGTCGGCGGTATGTCGAGCATTTGGGGGGCCCTGTTGGGTACGTGTGTTCTCACCTACCTGTCCAACGAGTGGCTGCACATGTTCCACGATTTCGACGTGTTGGTTTACGGGCTGATCTTGCTCTTGATCATCATGTTTCTGCCCAACGGCCTGATCGGAACGGTCAAAAAAGAATAGGTCAGTCCCCATTCCCCTGTTCCGCAATAAATTCTCGCAGGATATCCAGCGCCGGCCCTTCGGCTTCCGTGAATCGAATGTGCGTTTTGTGTTTGCCGTCTTCACCGACCCAGTGATCCACTACGTCTCCGCGAACGTCGACCAGATCGTTTTCCATCGCGATGACCAGGGACAGGGTGTGCGTCGAGTCGATGGGGGTGTGGGTTTCTAGGAGGATTCCCCCCTTGCTGACATTCAACGTACGTCCAACCCCGCGGGTGACCACCTCTCCTTTTTCGTCCATACAAAAGTAAGAGAGGAGGTTCAAGGACTGGATCCGTGGAGATTGTCTCTTTTCCTCGTCGGTCATATAGTGATCGCCCGGCGGCGCGTCCTTCCAAAAACCGCCTATGTTACCCCGGGTAAATAGAAGATTATGAAAAAAAAGTCAACGCATACCGTGACGTTTGCAAAACGTCACCGGGATTGATCGAAAACCGCCCGTGAACGTCTTCCTCACACTGTAAGCATTTCAGCTGATACCCGGCTCTTTCTGGATGATTCGGAGGGTTTCTTGAGCAATCTGCAGTTCTTCATTGGTGGGAACCACGAGGATTTGAATCCGGCTTGTCGCGCTGTTGATTTGAACGATGCCCGCCGCGGTTGGCTCGTTTTTGTGAGGATCGATGTCGATTCCCAGTCCGGCCAGTCCGCGACAGCACCGACGGCGAATATCCGGGGCGTTTTCGCCGACTCCCCCGGTAAACACCAGGGCGTCCACGTCTTCCAGGACGGCCGAAAACGCGCCGATATATTTTTTTACCCGGTACGCATATACGTCGATGGCCGACGCAGCCGCGGGGTGGCCCGCCGCCGCCATGTCCAGGACTTGCCGCATGTCGTTGGTGCCACATATCCCTTTGAGACCACTTTGACGGTTTAGCATATCCTCAATATCATCCGGGGATAACCGGAGGTGTCTGGCGAGATAGAGCGGTACCGCCGGATCGAGGTCTCCACATCGGGTTCCCATGACCAGGCCTTCCAGTGGCGTCATGCCCATGGTGGTGTCAACGGATCGCCCATTCTTTATAGCCGTCATGCTGGCCCCGTTTCCCAAATGGACGGTGATAAGGTTCAGTTCGTCTAGGGGCCGTTTCAGGAAGGCCGCCGTTTGTCCGGCCACGTAGGCGTGAGAGGTACCGTGAAATCCATAGCGACGAATGGCCTGGGTTTCGTAGAGCCGGTAAGGTAATGCATAGAGAAAGGCTTTTTCGGGAAGGCTCTGATGAAAGGCGGTGTCGAACACGGCCACGTGAGGTGCCGCGGCGAAAACCGACCGGGCCACGGAAATGCCCTTCAGGTTGGCCGGGTTGTGGAGGGGCGCCAACGGAATATGGGCTTCGATCGCCGTCACGACGCTGTCGTCGATGACCACCGACGCGTTGAATGCTTCTCCTCCGTGGACGACCCGGTGTCCCACCGCCATGATTTCGGACAGGTCGTCTACCACCCCCTCTTCGGGATGGATCAAGGCCTCGACAATCAACTTGAGGCCCTGTTCGTGATCGGAAACGGATACGGCTTGGGTGGCCGTCATGGGGGCGCTGCCGTCTCGGGCGATAGTATGGGTGTGTCGGCCATCGGATTCGCCGATTTTTTCGATGAGGCCTGAGGCCGGGACATACCGGGATGCCATGTCAAAGAGCTTGTATTTGATCGAAGAGCTCCCGGTATTGATCACCAGTATTTTCATCGCAGGTCCTTTTCGGCCTGGGCTTGGACCGCGGTGATGGCGACCGTGTTGACCACGTCCACCACGGTGCACCCCCGGCTCAGGTCGTTGACCGGCTTGTTGAGTCCTTGCAATACCGGTCCCACGGCGACCGCCTTGGCGGAGCGTTGAACGGCTTTATAGGTGTTGTTGCCTGTGTTCAAGTCCGGGAAAATAAAGACAGTGGCCTTGCCGGCTATGCTGCTCTGGGGCATTTTGGCCCTGGCTACCTCCGGATCGATGGCCGTGTCGTACTGCATGGGACCTTCCAATTGCAGTCCGGGAAAGGCCTGGTCGGCCATTTGTTTGGCAACGACGGTGGCCTGGCGGACCTTGTCGACATCTTCTCCCCGGCCTGATTCGCCGGTAGAGTATGACAACATGGCCACCCGGGGCTCGATGCCGAACGTGATGGCTGTTCGTGCCGAACTGATGGCGATTTCCGCTAGCTCTTGTGCGGTCGGGTCCGTGTTGACGGCACAATCGGCGTAAACCAAAACGCGGTCTTTCAAGCACATGAAGAAGACGCTGGACACCAGACTGACGCCGGGTTTGGTACGGATGATTTCAAACGCCGGTCGGATGGTGTCCGCCGTCGCATGGACGGCCCCGGATACCATCCCGTCGGCGTGGCCCTTATAGACCATCAGTGTGGCAAAAAAGTTTACGTCACTGACCGTGTCCCGGGCGATGCCCAGAGTAATGCCCTTATGTTTTCTCAGCTCATAATAGGTTTGGACGTAATCGTCAAAGAAGGGGCAGTTGGCGATATCGACAATGCGGAGTGCCTCCATGCGAAGCCCCATCCGCGAAATGCGTTTTCGGATCTCGGTTTCGTCTCCCACGACCGTTATGTCAACCACGTCCCTTCGCAACAATATCTCAGCCGCCCGCAGTATCCGTTCGTCCTCTCCTTCCGCTAATACCACATGCTGTTTGTAGGCTTTTGCCTGTTGAACCAGTGTATACTCAAACATTTTCGGGGTGATGATGGCTGTGCGTTTTTGCAGAATCCGCTGTCCCAATTCGTCCATGGCCACGTTGTTTTCAAATACCTCCAGGGCCCGCATGATCTTTCGTGTGTCTTCCGGGGCGATGATGGCGTGGACATTGTCGGCGATCCGGGCGGTGGGGAAGGTGTCTTGTTCCACGCTTAGAATAGGCAAAATATGGGAAAACCCCTCGATGAGCCGCCGAATCGGTTCTTCCGGCAGAAGGCCGCCGGTCAACAAGATTCCGGCGATTTGGGGCATGGCCATGGATGAAACCGTGGCCATGCAGGCCACGATGACATCGGCGCGGTCTCCCGGGGTAATGATCAAGGTGCCGTGCTGGATTCGTTCCAAAAAATTATGCATCTGCATGGCGGCCACGGTGAAGCTGTAGACGTGCTGGTCCAGGTTTTCCTCCCCGTAAAGGACCTTTGCATTGAGTAACTTGGCGATTTCCCGGACGGTCGGATTCCCCAGTCTTGGTTCGTTGGGCAGGGCGTAGATGAGCTGGTTTTTTCCCCACGACTTTTGGGCCAGGCGGTTGACGATTTCGTCTTTGGCCTTAAAATCGACCCGGTTCACGATTGTCGCCACAATGTCGCACCCCTTGGCGAGCATGGAATCGACGGCCATTTCGATCGATCGCAAGGTTTCCCCGGCGGTCTTGCGGTTGGCATTGGCAACCAGCAGAATCGGGCTGCCCAGGTTGTTGCTGATTTCGGCGTTGATATCGAACTCGAATGCCGAGGTCGCGCCCAAAAAATCGGTGCCTTCACATAGAACGAAGTCGGATTGCCGCTCCAGCTCTTTGTATTTGGAGACGATGCCTTCAATGACGTCGTCGTGCTTGCCGGCCGTGATCATGGCGTTTGCTTCGGCTGCCGTGTAGGCGTACATGGCCCGATAGGGCTGAGGCAAACTGAAGTGAGATGAAATCAGGTTAATGTCATGGTCGATGCCGTCCCCTTGGGATACATCCGCATTGATCAAGGGGCGGAAGAAGCAGACCCGCTCCACACTGCGCAACAGCAATTCCATGACCCCCAGGCAGATGGCCGATTTTCCGCTTCTTGCCTCAGTGGCGGTGATAAACAGGTTTTTTGCCATTAGCGTCCTTTCTCACTTTCGAATCAAATCGGGATGGCCCATGCATCGCACATTCACAGCGACCCCAGGGGGACACTTGCGATGTATCGATCCTTGAGTGCCAAGATCCGCTCCACCGACTTCAAATGGGCGGCCCGCGCATGATCAGAGCCGTTGATCGTCTCCAAAAGATGCTCATGGGCGATTTTTACCACCGCCGGACTGCTCCGGCATAGCAGCGCCACATCTACTTGGGCTTCGCATATCCGTTCGGCGACGGTACGAAGTCCATAATGCTTGGAAACCGCTCCCATGTCCAGGTCATCGGTGATCGTAACGCCGGCAAAGCCCATAGTCTGACGCAGCAGGTCGGTTGCCAGCCGGCCGGAGAGACTGGCCGGCCATTCAGGGTCGATATCCCGATATATCACGTGGCCCAGCATTATGGCGGCCACGCCGCGTTCGATGGCTGCACGGAAGGGGATTAAATCGGACGTTCGAAGGGTTTCTTCTTTGGTCTCCAGAAAAGGTAAGTCGGCGTGAGAGTCCACGGTGGTACGTCCGATACCGGGAAAGTGTTTGCCCGTGGCGGCCAACCCATTTGCTTGCATGGTATCAATGACTTTTGTTCCCAAGTTGGCCGTGAGCCGGGGAGAATCGCCGAATACCCGATCCGTCATGACGAAGGAGTCGTCGTCAAACGGCACGGTGTCCAATACGGGGGCGAAGTTCATGTTGATGCCCACGCCCTGGAGTTCTTTTGCCGTGGTGACGGCAAA
>CAZHHS010000131.1:0-5658 GCA_964532395.1 uncultured Desulfobacterales bacterium
TCCTAGGTAGGATGGGATTTCTTGACCGAGGCGTGGGAATGGACGGGGTCCTGTCGCGTCTTTTTCTGGACGTAATCGCCCAAGGCCTTTTCAAGCGTATCTGCAGCCAGGGTGGCGCAGTGCATGTGGTCTCGGGGCAGTCCCCCGATAGCGGCTTGGATGTGATGGGCGCTTATCGTCGCCAACGCCTCGTCGGGAGTCTTTCCCTTGGCCATCTGCGCAGCGGCGGCCACACAGTTTAGGCTGTAGACACACCCGCTGGTCCAATAGGACGAATCGATCACCCGGTTCTCCTTGAAGCGCAGGCTGATTTCCATGGTGTCCTGACATGCCCCGGTCACCCGGGCGTGGCCATCCGGTTCCTTCACGTGGGGAGAAAGCCAATAATAGGAGAGAAACCAGGTCAGGACCACCACCAGCAGGATTCCCGCCCCGATGAGAATATTTACCCACATGACGTCCCGTCTCTGTCCGTGATCTCGCTTAAGACCGATTCCACTTCCGTGCGGATTTGGTCCAATGCCTTTTTAGAGTAGGCCTCAAACCGCAAAACCAGAACCGGCTGGGTGTTGGAGGCGCGTACCAGGCCCCAGCCCTCGTCAAACAGTACCCGAACGCCGTCCACGTCGATGATTTTTCGCCGTTGGCGGAAGTAAGCGGTTATCGCATCCACCACCTGGAATTTTCGGTCGTCCGGGCAGGGGACCCGGATTTCCGGGGTGTTGACCACCCTTGGCACGTCCGCCAAAAGGTCGGAGAGGGTCCGTCCGGTGGCCGTCATAATTTCGAGGAGGCGACAGGATGCATAAATGGCATCGTCGAAACCGAAATAGCGATCCGCAAAAAACATGTGGCCGCTCATCTCTCCCGCCAAGGCCGCGTCAACCGTCTTCATCTTCTGTTTTATCAATGAATGCCCGGTCTTCCACATCAGGGCATGCCCGCCATGTTTCTCGATGTCGTCATACAGGGTTTGAGACGATTTGACTTCCGAGATAATGGTGGCTCCGGGCCTGCGGGAGAGGATCTCCCGGGCGAAGATAATCATCAACTGGTCTCCCCGGATGACGTTTCCTTGATCATCGATAACCCCGATGCGATCGCCGTCTCCGTCATAACCGATGCCGATGTCGAGGTTCTTTTCTCGAACCAGGGCGATGAGGTCCGCCATGTTTTCATCGACGGTGGGGTCCGCCTCGTGATTGGGAAAATGGCCGTCCATGTCGCAATAAATGTCATGTACCTCACACCCGAGTGCGGATAGCACCGGAACCGCCACTACACCGGCCGTTCCGTTTCCGGCGTCGATACCCACTCGCAACGGGCGGGAAATCCGGATGTTCTTTTTCATAAAATCGACGTAGGCCGGTATAGGGTCTGTTGAAGACACACCGCCGTCGCCCGATAAAAAATCTCCCGATTCCATGATGCGGCGCACGGCCTGGATCTCTTCGCCGAAGAGCGTGTCATACCCGCCACAAAGCTTAAATCCATTATACTCCGGGGGGTTATGGCTCGCGGTAATCATGACCCCCCCTTCCATGTCGATCTCTCTGATAGCAAAATAAAAGACCGGCGTGGGGCAGATACCGATGTCTACGATATCACATCCCGTGGCGACCAGTCCCTCGATGAGGAGGCGTCTGTATCGATCGGAACTGAGGCGACAGTCTCGAGCCACGATGAGGCGGGTTTGGTCTGCTTTCCCCAGATAGGTTCCCACACTTTTCCCGATACGGCGGACGTCTTCGTCACCCATGTCTTCGTCAACGACGCCGCGAATGTCATATTCTCTGAAGATATTCGGATTCATTGGTTTCCGCTTCGTCTACGGGGTTACAAATGAATAGACCACACAGAGCGTACCCAATAGCCAGCAATACGGGGCGAATATGAAAAATCGTCCCTTTTGAATCATGTAAACCAGGATCCGCAAGGCCAGATAGCCGACCACAAAGGCCACCAAGGCCCCACCCACCATAATCCCCGTCGCCTGGCGGTGCGCTGTAGCTCCGGAGATATCGAAACAGCCCAGGACCAGTGCCCCGATAATCGCGGGTATCGATAACAAAAAAGAATAACGGGCTGCGGTTTTCCGGTCGATGCCCCGAAGCAAACCAATGGCGATAGTGGACCCCGATCTGGATATTCCCGGCAGGATGGCCAGCCCCTGAACGACGCCGATGTAGACGGCGTCTCGCGGTGTAAGCTCTCCGGTTCTCCGGCCGGTTTCTTGCGTCCGTCGGGTCAACCAAAGGGCCAGTCCGGTAATCACCAGCATAAAGCCGACAATGCGAATCGAGGAAAAAAGCGTATCCGCAATCGGCCGGAAAGCCAAGCCCAGGCATACGGTGGGGACGGTTCCGATAATAATCAAGAAAAAAAGCCTGATTTCAGGCGTCTCTTTTATCTGCCTGCCGAGCCCGCCGTTGTTGTTGGACCAGACGGACTTGGAAAAAACCGTGCGCACCATCTTTTTAATGTCCCGAAAGTAGAACAGACAAACGGCCACCAAGGTGCCCACATGTACGGCGATGTCAAAAAGCAATTCCGGTTCCTCGAGGCCGAGGAGAGATTGAAACAGTACCAAGTGCCCCGAACTGCTAATGGGGAGAAACTCGGTCAGCCCCTGCACGATGCCGAGGGTTACGGCATGATAAAAGTCCATCAAGTTCTATCCGGGTATTTGACTCTGTTCGAGAAAAAGCGTCCCAAACGGCTCAAATCCCGCCGAAGCGGGATATAAAAGGGCCCGGGGGCCGGGCGCTGCACGATGCCTCTATTTTGTCGTTGGTATCAAGGCGCAGGTCTTTTTTCGGCAAACCCGGTTCCGGATTCGGAATCCAGGCCGGGGACCGCCGAAAGACAAGCGTTCAGGCACCCCGTCGTCGGTGCAGAGGCCAAGTCACGTCGACGTTACTCTTCGGCGGATTCCGCAGGGATGTATCCTTCCAAAGCCTTCTTTACCTTTTGCTTCAATTCGCTCAAATCCGCACTCTTGACTACATAGTAGTCGGCGGCAATGGATTTAAGATCTCCCTTGAAGGAGGAGTACGCCGAGCAGAGTATGACCGGGATATTGTAAAAATCTTTCCGGATATCTTGAAGCAGGTCCAGCCCGTCATGCTCGGCCATTTTGATATCCAAGATGATGAGATCGGGCTTTTCTCGTCCGACCATTTCGATGAGTCCATGCCCGCTGTCCGCAGTGATGACCTCATAACCGTCCTCTTCCAGCTCTTCACTATAGAGCATGCGGATGACTTCTTCATCGTCGACGATTAGAATTTTACTCATAGCGACCTCCAGATCTCCGTCCCGTGACTAGGACCCTGTCGGGGAACCCCCTTTTCGCTCAAAGGCGTTCTCCTGCAAGTGTTCCCACCGGTGCCTAGTCTCCTTTAAACCATGATTCCAATAAATAGGGTTTGGTAAATTCAAATACGCCACACTGTTCTTCTATCAATTCTTCGGCCTGCTGAATGGTCATCGATTCCGATTCGATGACGAAAGAACAGGTTCGGCCGAAATAGAGAGGGATCAAACTATCTAAAAGGGCCACTCTATCCTGAGGTGAATTCTTATAACCGACGGCAAAATCGACCAGTATTTCCGCCCACAGGTTTGCCGGGAATTCGAAGCCTGCCAACGGAAGCGCAAGTACCTCCTCGAGCTTTCGAAACACACTGTCGGAGAGAACCTGCTGCCAAGATGTTTTATATTCGGCTGCGCCGGCGTGGCACTTGTCGTAGAGCCGTTCAATGTTCACATCCACCGCCGGGGGCATTTCGATTTCTCCCAGGCCGAACCCGTAAATGGCCGTCGGTTTGCTCCATCGGACTTCTTTCCAAAACGGGCTGTTGTTCATCATCAAGTCAAACAATGTTCCCACAACCTGGGTGAACATGGGCCCCAACGATTCACCCGGGTCTTTCGGTTTATGAACCTTCGGACGTCCCATGTAAGATTGGCATATGGCCATGTTCTGACACATCGCCGTCGTGGTCATCCAAATATCTATACCGAATTCCGCCACTGCATCCGTCCACCCCTCGTGTTTTAAATAGATCTCGGCCAGTTCTCCGGAGAAACCGAAATCCCCGCCGATGGGCTGGCGGACCCGTCGTCCGTACAGCGCCCGGGTCATCGGATAGGCAATATTGTTGGTGATGGTACCGTCATGCTGATGTCGCACGTATAAAGGGGCGACAAAGGAAAAATCGTCAAACAGGGGCTCCCCGAGATTCTTGATCCAACGGGGGGTAATACTTTTTAAGTCCGCATCCACCACCACGACGGCCTCGGCACCCAGGTCGCAACACTTGCGAAACAAATTCTCGAAATTGTTTCCTTTGCCTTTTACCCCCGGTGGCGTGGACAGATACATCTTGGGCACTTCCGTAGCGGTGTTCATAAACGCATCACGGGTGCCGTCGGAGGAGTTGTTGTCGCAATTGATAATCACCCCGTTCTTGTCGCCGAAGTATGTCACGAGGCCTTCGCTGGCCTGTTGCGCCGGCCATGCAATCAGGTCTGCCTCATTATATGACGGGATGCCCACCACGATGTCTGCCGATTGAATATCATGCGGATTTTCGACGATATCCATTACCCTCTCCTTTGATACTTGGATTGTTGCGATGTTGGTTTTATAGTACATTAATATATGGATGAGTTTTGGTCAACTTCTGATCGACGTGAAAGTGCGCCGGCCGATTTCCAACCACCTCGGCGGGCCTTGGCGGGAGGTCGTCGACGATGACATGTACGATGGTCTACACGGACCTGGACGGCACGCTTCTGGACCATGACACATATCGATTCGACCCGGCCAAGGAGGTGTTGGCGCGGCTGAAACAGCAGGGGGTACCGGTTATCCTGTGCAGTTCCAAGACCCGGGCGGAAATCGAAGCGCTACGTGCGGAAATGGCGCTCGAAGATCCGTTCATTTGTGAAAACGGCGGGGCCGTGTTTATCCCTGCGGGCAGGTCCGGTTTTGAGCATGCGCCGGGATTGAAAAAGAAAGATCGGTTTTGGGTAAAGGAACTGGGAACCCCCTATGATGTGTTGACCGAGGCGTTTCAGCGCGCCAAAGCTACGGGGGCATTCGACATGGTCGGATTTTGTGAAATGACGACCGCCGAAATCGCCCGGCTCACCGGGCTATCCGTGGAGGCGGCACGATTGGCCGCCCGGCGGGAATATTCCGAACCGTTCATCTGTCGCGAAAACGAGGAAGGTCGGCGGCGACTTGAGGCGATGTTTCGCCGACAGGGGCTTCGAGTCACCCGCGGTGGCCGTTTCTTCCATTTAACGGGGAACAATGACAAAGGCCGGGCCGTGGCATACCTGACCCGGGCCTACGCCCACGGCGCTCCCGGCGGTGAGGTGGTGACGATCGGCCTGGGGGACAGCGCCAATGACATCCCCATGCTCCGCGGGGTGGATAAACCGGTGATCATTCGAAAGAAAACCGGCCAATGGGAGCCTTTCGCCGATAGCGGGGAGGTCTATTTCAGCCGGGAATCGGGGCCCAGAGGTTGGGCGGAGGCCGTCGCCGCTCTTTGTTTTGCGTTGTAAGGCCCGCCCGATGTTCTTTGTAGGCATGGCTGCGCGAGGGGGGAACGGGCCAAAAAATGCATGACACCACCGAACTTT
>CAZHHS010000132.1:0-5640 GCA_964532395.1 uncultured Desulfobacterales bacterium
GCTTCAAGAAGGTGCCATAGACCCAAAAAGGATGGAAACACTGGCTCACACCATGGCTGACTTTTACAAAGGCGGCCACCGGAATTCAGACATCGATTCCTTCGGTCGTCCGGACATCGTTTCCTACAACATGGAAGAAAACTTTCGACAACTCGATCCATACGTAGGCTCACTACTGGATCAGGAAAAATGGGAATTTCTGTGTCAGGTAAGCCGTACCTTTCTGGACCATCACCATGACGTTTTTGAACGTCGGGTGACGGAGGGGCACATCCGGGACGGTCACGGGGATTTGCGCGCCGATCATGTCTATTTTCATCCGGGTCCACAGATCATCGACTGCATCGAGTTCAACGACCGGTTTCGATACGGCGATGCGGCAGTCGACCTGGCATTTCTGTACATGGACCTGGAACACCTTGGACATCCAGAGTGGGCGCGGTTTTTCATCTCCGCGTATGCGGGCGCGGCTCAAGATCCCCGACTTTACACGCTGATTGACTTCTATGCCGCTTATCGGGCGGTGGTAAGACTCAAGGTCGACGCCTTTCGCTACCCGGACGCTCAACCTGCCGAACAGGAAACCTTGAAACAGGATATAGACGCATATTTGCAACAAGCGTATCGATATGCCATCCAGTTTGGGCGTCCCACGTTGTGGATTTTGTGCGGATTGCCGGCCACCGGCAAATCGTTAGTGGCCGAGACCCTGTCAGATGTGCTTTCCATCGAACGCTTTTCCTCTGACCGCTTGCGCAAGGCGGCGGGAATATCCGGTAATGGTCGGCGCACCGCCTTCGGTCAAGGTGCTTATCGAATGGAGTGGCGACAGAAAGTCTACACCCAACTCCTGGTCCACGGCCATGAAACATTGAAAGCGGGACATTCCGTCATCCTGGATGCGACATTTTCCCGTCGAAAATGGCGGGATGAAGCCCGACGCCTGGCCGCCGATCTGGACACCAACCTAATCTTCGCAGAGACGGTCTGTAACGAAGAGACCATGCGAAGCCGCCTAAAGAATCGCGAGGGCACCTCCGGCTTGTCCGACGCACGGATTGAACATCTCCCGGCCATGCTGGAAAATTTTGAACCCCTCACGGAAATACCCAACATTACCCACTTTCAGGTCAGCTCGGAAAACCCGCCGGAGACGATGCTCCTGGAAACTCTTTTCCGGGCCTCTGAGTGCAAACACCGGCAGGTAAGCCGACTCCTGGGAGCCCAGGGGCGGTTGGGCAATGAAAACGAGCAATAATCGAGCGGCCAAGTACCTATTCCCCTTCTTCCCCTTCTTCCTTCAGCGCTTCTTCTGATTCCAAAACGGCGCTGGTAGCTCTGGCGATATTGGCCACTATATCCCACTCCACCTTGATCCGGCGCATGGCGTCGTCCCAAGGGCCCGACACATGGTCTCGGGACCGCGGGAACTCCGCTTCCCGTAATTCGGCGTACCGTTTCAGGGCCTTGTCGGCACAGATGTCTTTGCCGAACGCCCGGGCCGTTTGCCGTGCCTTTTCGTTCAGCTCCTTTCGCTCATCGGCTGACAACGAGGATATCCATTGTAAGGCGCCGGAGAATGTCTGCTTGTCATCGTAGGGCAAAAGTCGACCGTTGGAATAGTCGTCTACGACTTCACGGACACCGGACGCATCAACCCCCACAACGGGAACACCGGCAGCCATGGCCTCCGTAAGGACCAATCCCTGAGTCTCCGTATGGGAGGCAAAGGCAAAGACGTCCAGGGCGTGGTAGACATCTATCAATTCTTGCCCCTTCAAGACGCCGAACACATGGAGGCGATCATCTACGCCTTCTGACTCGAATATCCGCTTGGCATCCGGTTCCGACGGTCCTGCGCCGGCCATAAAAAAGTGGGCCCTCCGGTTCTTTTTGAGAAAATCGCTCACTGCACGGCACAGAAACGCGATGTTTTTTTCCGGGGCGATGCGACTCACAAACCCCACCACGAAATCGTCTTCGGTCACCCCGGCGGCCTCCCGAAAAGAGCGCCCGTCGCCCTCGGCAAAGCGATCGTAGTCGATCCCGGTGGGTATGACCTCAATGGGTTGGTGTACCCCCCTTCTGCGCAGCTCCCGGGCGACACTCTCGCTCGGGGCAAACACCTGATCAGCCAGGTTGGCATAGCCGGCGCTGAGAGCTGCGGTAAACCGTTTCAGGGCGGGGGAATCTCCGGGCACGTAATGGGTATACCGCTCGTAAAAGGTGTGAAAGGTAAATACCAGGGGGGTCTGGTGTTTCGCCGATACTCTTCGCGCCGTGTCCCCGATCAGGTAAGGATGATGGGAGTGGACGATATCCGGCTCAAAGTCCGCCAATGCCGACGAGAGGACCCCGGGAATGGGCAACCTGACCGAAAAATCCGTCCCGTTGAAGTGCTGGATAGCCGGAATCCGAACAACTCCCGCTTCGTTTTCCGGCATGTGTTCGAAAGTGGGCGCAACGATGACCACCTGATGTCCCCTTTTCCGATATTCCTCCGTGAACGTTTCGACCGACCGTTCCACGCCACCCACAAACGGGGTGTACGTATTTGTCATCATCAGGATATTCACGCCAAATTTCCTTTATGCGGCAACCGGACATGATCTTCGCCGGGTCGCGGTCCGGCCGACCGCCGGCCGGGGAACCGCACCTCGATACTCGGCGCTTCCTCGGACCATGCCCCTTCCCAGCTCACCGTCACCTCGGTCCCGTCACTTTCAATCTGTAGACTCATCGGGCCGAAATCCGTCGGGGCCGGCCCGAAATGGATGACGCCGTCGTCACCATACCATTCATCTTTGACGCCTGAACACAACACGAGGTGGTCACCACCCACTTCACGAATAAAACAGTTCCGGACCATCAGGAGCCATTCGGCGGCCGCCCAAACATGTTGACCGTCCCCCATACATCCACAGCCCGTTTGGGGATGTATCGCTTCCGGCCATTGGCCGGTCGGCGACGCCAGGGACTTGATCGTATCCATCAGCGTAAAAAAGCGGGTATCTCCGTATTTTAAGAACACCTGGGCCAAATGCAAGGTAAGATAGGGGTTGATTCCCGAATGGGCGATATCATGGAAAAACCCCCCACGGCTCAGGCAATGGGTAACCAAAAATTCCGCTGTGAGATATAGGCGCGGGTCGTTGGGAACAAACAGATCCAGCGGATAACCGGCCACGATGGAACCGATGGCCCCGCTGTCCAAACGCCGATACGGTGACGCCGGCATGGCACTGGACCCAATCCGCAAGGCAACGTTCTGCAGGCTTCGTTCTATGGAAAGAAACAGATCCTCAGACTCCCGTTGGGCCATCCGAGCATGATCCGTTTCGCCCAATTGCTGCAAGAGCGAGACACTCGCGTTGAGGCCGCCCACACTCCAGAAATTGTCCCAGTAGTAATAATCGTTCGGGCCGAGATGTTCGGCACTGAACCCGGCCGGCAACAACCCCTCGTGCGGCCCGTTTCCTTTGGTGGATCGGCGCTTTTTTTGGATCCATCGGTATCCACGGAATATGATGCCCCGCCATTCCGGCTTCGGTCTGGTGTGGGTAAGTCGGCAAAACCGGTCCATGAGCCAGAGGACCTGGCCGTTTGAGTCCCATTCGCCAAACTGAGATTCAAAATACCCCGTTCTCTGTTGCCGGGGCAAAATCCGGTCCAGGATTTTTGTGGCCCGGTCAGTCAGTCCGGCGCACAACATGGCATGGAGGATAAAGGCGGCGTCTCGAAACCAGAACCGCTTGTACGTGTAGGGTCCCGCATAGACCTCGTCCGGTGTATGGAGAATCAGGGTCCGTAACGCCGCATCATAGAGATAGACCATTTCTTGATCAGGCATGGCCAGCGCACAATGCCCGGCAAGATCGGTCCCCCAATCGGCGGTGGACAGTAGAGGGCCCCGTTTCTTCTTGGTTTCATTTTCCTCGCTCAAGGCCACTCGGGCCGTTATTTCTCGATTAGTATCGGTATCCAATGAATAGACGGCCGCCGCCGAGGCCATTCCCACCGGACATTGCGTATGACCATCAGAACGGGAATTATCCGATTCGATCTTACGATAAACGTCCCCCTCGTAATACGTGGAAGCATAGTAGCCTTCGGGCGGTGAACTCAAGACAACGTCCTGTTCTTGATTGACCTGCCAGCCCGCACTTCCGGTCAGTCGCCCTATGTCGTTGATAAAGCTAATGCCTTCCGGATTATACGGCCTTAAAGATACGACCAGTCGCGCATCTTGGACCGTCAGGGAAGTCGCCTGGACGGAAAAGGCCAATACCGGCCGGCCGTTCACGGGAATGACACGGGCCTGTGAAGAGAGCCTGAAATCTTGGGTTTCAAATCGGGTAACCACCGATAGGTCCTCTCGGGTCTCCATGTATTGTTGAACGGAGGCGGCACGAGAGGGAATCAGGGAGCGTCCATCGGACGATAGGATCCATGCATCCAGTGACCAACTGTCAAAAAACGGCATGACCAATCCGCGCGGATCGACCACGGGCATCGCTGTGGAACCGGGAGTGCCCACAGCCGTCCAGTTTCGGTGGGTCAAGTTGATATGAGTTAACGAAAAGGCCCGGGGAATGAAAGAACTGCTCTCGGGATTGAATTGTTCTTCAACCCAATAGGGCCAAATCCAGTCCATGTTGTGTTGAATAGCCTGACTGTTAATCAACCCCCTGGCATGAAGGACAACCCCGGCTCGCAGAAGCTCTACGGGCGCGATTACCTCTGAAGGCTGAACAAACCTCGAGACTCGGGCCATCAAGGAGATCGGATCCACAAACCCTTTGGCTCTCGCCAGTCGACGGAGGATGAATTTCCACGGAATCCATTTCAGTAACATCATAGACGGTCATTCAGAATACGCACAGGTTTCCTGACCATGCTTACCCAACCTTATCCGGATTGATAACCATGACCGGGACCGGCGCCTGTTTCACGACCTTCTCGGCAACACTACCGAAAATAAAATGTTCCAGTCCGCCCCGGCCGTGCGTCCCGATGATTATCATATCGATGCCTTCGTTTTGAACGGTCTGCAGGATCTGTTCGGCCGGGTTACCGGAAACCAGCTTCTTGACCAGGTTCGGATAGGCATCCAACTGTTCTTTGCAAATATCATCCATCAGCTTTTCCGCCTGCTCCATCGCCTGCCTGATGATATCTTCCCGATGTGAATAGGGCATGTATACCCCTCCCCATCCTTCCAGGTCGTCTACGGCGTGAAACACATAGAGTTGAGCCCCGTACTTCTCCGCCGTGGACAAAACATAAGGTACGATCTTCTTGCTGGCATCCGTGAAATCGCAGGGAAACAGAATCTTTTTAAACTCAATCATCGTACATACCTCCATTCTTTTGGATCAGGTCTTTTCTCAAGGTGAACGGCTGACATAAGTCCTGAACTACCACTCACCATAGCCGGAGATCCCTGCCGTGCAAATACTCCATATCCTGTAGTCCCCCCTCTCAAATCGTGTATTTCCTCAAAGATTTGTCAGGTAACGCCTCGTGGCCTCACCTGACCTGAAAGCGTTGGGGGCACTTCAGGGTTCCGGCAAGAACCCGGCGAGCTAGGAGGCTGTCGGAGAACTCCACTTCCGCTCGGGTTGATCGTTTTTGATCATT
>CAZHHS010000133.1:0-5638 GCA_964532395.1 uncultured Desulfobacterales bacterium
GGTATATACGATCGTGGCATTAAGTACGGCGGCCCCCCACTGCCAGTAAACGACTTGATCCGGACTGATGTCCTTAATGCCCATAGTAAGCTCCTAATGTGCTTCTTTCTGCCGTGTTCTCACCCGCTTGACGATGACCGTACGAACCAGAATAAACCCGGCCAGACTCGCCGTCACTTGATCCCATTTACCGCCGGTCGTCCAGTACAAAACGGTAACACTGAGCCCCGCGCGGCTCAAAAAGCTGGCCAAAACCCACAGCGTGGGATAAGAATGGCCGGGCAATCGCTTGAGTGTCCACCAAAGGCCCCCAAAATAGAAGAGCCCGATACCGACGCCCGCCATCAGTGCCCATGGCAACTCTATGATCGCCACATGGCCCATCCTGCCTCTCTCAATTCATTTCCGAGCCACCGATTCCCGAGACCCCTATATACCATTAAGGATCCGGACAGGTCGGATCTATTCCCGACGACTCTCTCGTTTGACCCAGAACCAGGCATTTAGACAACCCACGATTACCCCAATGAACAGACACATGAGCGTCCACGAATACCGGCTGGGCCACGTACTATCGATCCATATGCCGATAGCGATACCCACCAGTGTGGGAATAGCCACCGACCAGCCGACCAGCCCAAACATCCCCAGGCCGAACCAGACATCCCGACCTTTCTGTCGTTCAGCCTTCAGTTTGCGCCTTTCTTTCGCCGCCACCTCTCCACGGAAGCGATCAGACGGCTTGTTTTCCCGGTCATCCGTTTTAGCCACGTTCTTGAAACTCCAGAAAGCGACGAACAAAACCGGCCTCAATTCGGGCCGTTGCGGAACGGGTCATCTTCTCCCGCTCGTCCATTACCTGAAATTGCTCTTCTACGGTCTCTTTGAGCATACCCAAGTCCGGACCCCGGACCGCATTTCTTGTGGATACAAACACCTCTTGACCCGCCTTAACCAAGATGCCCTCGTCAACGGCCAGATAGGTCTCGCCGGTTTCGGTCTCAAAGGAAAAAAGCCCGGGAACCAAGGCAGCCACAAAATCAATATGGTTTTCCAAAAGGCAAAAAGACCCGTTTTCGGCCTCGGCAATTACTTTGGAAACTTCTTCGTCAATAAAGACTTCTGTGGGAAGCAAGACCCTAAGTTTCATCGCCCGATCCTTCTCGAATTTGCCACATCACTTACCTTTCGCCTCCTCGACCGTACCGATCATATAGAAGGCGTCCTCCGGATAATCCGCATAGGCATCCCGTAAAATACGGTCACAACCGTCAACCGCATCTTCCACCGACACCAACTTTCCCGAATGTCCGGTAAACTGTTCGGTCACGAAAAAGGGTTGAGTCAAAAACCGTTCCAATTGCCGGGCGCGCCGAACCGTACGCCGGTCGTCCTGTGAGAGTTCTTCCATCCCCAGCATGGCGATAATATCTTTAAGCTCTTCGTAATCGGCCAAGGTCCGTCGCAGTTGCTGACCCACCTGATAGTGTTGTTCTCCGACAACCTGAGGCACGGACATCTTGGACGCCGATTGAAGCGGATCGATAGCCGGATATATTCCCTCACTCGCCTTTTTCCGAGACAGGACAATAGATGCGGAAAGATGGCCGAAGGTGTGCACGGCGGCCGGATCCGTAAAATCATCGGCCGGCACATAGACGGCCTGAACGGACGTGATTGCGCCGCTGGCGGTGTTACAAATTCTCTCCTCCAACTCAGCCAGTTCCGTGCCCAATGTCGGCTGGTACCCGAGTCGGGAGGGGAGTTGACCCATAAGGCCTGAAACCTCCATTCCGGCCTGAATAAAACGAAAGATATTGTCGATGAGGAGTAATACGTCCTGCCGACCGTCATCTCTAAAGTACTCCGCCATGGTCAATGCCGCATGTCCGACTCGAAATCTTGCGCCCGGCGGTTCGTTCATTTGACCAAACATCATGACCGTATTGTCCAAAACACCGGCAGCCTTCATCTCGCGATACAGTTCTTCACCTTCTCGACTTCTCTCTCCGATACCACAAAATAGGCTCACCCCTTCGTGCTGTCCGACCATGTTGTTGATCATTTCCATGATCAGTACGGTCTTACCGACCCCCGCACCGCCGAAGAGTCCCGCTTTACCACCGCGCTCCATAGGGGCGAGGACGTCGATGGCTTTAATCCCTGTGGTAAATATCTCCGATGTCGTCGACTGTTGATTTAACGGAACGGGGTCTTGATGAATGGATCGCCACTCACCGCCGGAGAGCGGATCTCCGTTGTCGATCGTTGACCCGAACAGATTAAACGCCCGGCCCAGCACCCGTTTTCCCACCGGCACGCGAATGGTTCTGCCCGTGTCTTGTACCCCGGATCCCAAGGCCAGGCCTTGGGTCGAGGTCATGGCAATGCCTCGGATGGTCTCTGAATCAAGGTGAGTCGTCACCTCAAAAACAATGGATTGATCCTCACCCGCCCGCAGCTCATTGTACAGTGGCGGTAATCCGTGAGGGAAGGAGACATCAATCACACTTCCCCTCACGGAAACTACCGTGCCGGTCAAATGATCCGTCGACGGCTTATTTGTCTTGTTATCCTCCATCTAACCCATCCGTCTGCTCCATCCCTGTAATCTCCTTATCCGGAAAGTCCAAGTTTTTGCCACAGCAAGGCCACATCCCGGACTTGAACTTTGCAGACAACTGCATTTCGTTAAAGCGGTGAAAAGACAATTATTGCTTTCTACCAGTCTCTGAAAGTCAATCCAATACGTAGAATCATGTATTTGCCTCAGTTTGGTTATCCTTTTCCACGTCAATCTCCCTGCCGGTCTTTTTCGGACAGAGGCACAACCCACGAATTAGACCAGCACTTGCGTCGCGACGGACACCGATCCCCTATGTTATCGATGCATCTATATATACTGGATTTGACGTATTCAAAAACAGGAATCCGCCAGGTAATGTATAGTCGTCGATTAATGAAATACCCCTAACGTTGCAAAACGATTGCGTCTCGCAGGCTGTCGGGTACTGCCCGACTCCCTGAAGACACGAAAACCAAAACAGAAGAGACGGAGGTCCAACATATGAACGTCCCACTGGAAATCACCTTTCGAGGAATAGAAAACAGACCGGATATCGATTCCCTTATCCGAAACAAAGCAGCCAAACTCGACCGCATGTGCGATCACATAACGAGTTGTCGCATCGCCGTTGAGGTTCCCCAAAAACATCAAAACCGGGGGAATCCGTTTCGGGTGCGCATTCAGTTACGGGTACCTCCCGGTCACGAACTGGTGGTGAAAAAAGAGTCCAGCCAAGGGGACTTGCATGATCCCGTGTCCAAGGTCATCTCCCAGGCATTTGACTCCATGGTCAGGCAGCTTCGCGAACTGGTGGAAAAACAACAAGGGGATGTAAAACGGCACCAGGAGAATCAGACCATGGGCGTTGTGGTGAGTCTTTTCCATGAAAAGGGGTATGGCTTCCTAAAGGCCTTGGATACGGGCAAAGAAATCTATTTCCATCGTAACAGCGTAAGCGAAGATGCTTTCGACCGAATGGAAATTGGAACCGGCGTTCGTTACGTGGAAGAACCGGGTGACGAAGGGCCCCAAGCCAGCACGGTGGCCATTGTGGATAAGCCGGGCCATCAAACCGATCCCTCTGGAGAGAATGAGCTCGACGTGCCGCTGGGATGGGAAGGAACACAAGAAGGGTGATGAGGTAACCGCCCCGGATTTCTGCCTTCGGGCCGGGCAATTCGATTCCGGCCCGTCATCATCTGTAGGCGGAGAGGAAATGCCGAGATGGAAAGATACGCGGATCTTCCCAACGTATATCACCGGCCCGCCATGGCCGGACGACACCGCGTCTTTCGCAACCGCGGCCATGCAGGCAATATCTTGGCGGACATGCTGGCGGAGTTTAGCGTGCCCCCCTCGCTTGTCCTGGGCATTCCTGCCGGAGGTGTCCCCGTCGCGTCGGTGATCGCCGAGCGTATGGGGTTGGCTTTGGACTTGGCCGTGGTTAGCAAAATCACCCTCCCTTGGGATACGGAAGCCGGCTACGGCGCCGTGGCTTTCAACGGGACGACCCGGATCAACCGTGGCCTTGCCGACCGATTACGGCTTGATGAGACGACCATCAGTAAAGGCATCGGCGAGACGACTGAAAAAGTAAACCGGCGCAGCTCCGCTTTGAGGGGGAAAAGACCCTTTCCTGACCTCTCCGGAAAATCCATACTCCTTGTCGATGATGGCCTCGCCTCAGGGTTTACCATGCGTGTGGCCGTGGAAGCATTGTCGAAAAGGCCCGTTTCAGAAATCTGGGTGGCAGTCCCGACCGGACAGCTTCGGTCGATAGAACACCTATCCAAGCACGTACATATTATCATTTGTCCAAACATCCGAAGCAGTATGGTCTTTGCCGTCGCCGACGCATATGAACACTGGTCTGACGTTCCCGAAAGCGAGGTATTGGCTATTATGGAAGAAGAGAACCGCGGCTGAACCCAGACACCAACCTAACGTAGGCCTTCATATTCTGAAACAAACCTTTCAAAAAATGCTCTCATGAACCGGTCCCGGTCCTCGGCCATCCGTCTTCCCTCCTCGGTAAGCATCCGTTCTCTTATCTTGGAAAGCTTCAGGTAGTATTCCCGGTAACCCGTATCTTCGCGCGTATACGGTTGCGTCTCCTCCGGTCGGACATCAGGGTTATGAAGCTTGGCACCTAATTCTCCGGCAAACAGGTACGCCCTGGCAATGCCCACCGCCCCGATGGCATCCAATTTATCCGCATCGAAGAGGACTTTGGCTTCCAGGGTTGCCGGCCTGTGACGTCCTCGAAACCGATGCGCCCGAATGCAGTGAATTATATTTTGTCTCCCCTCATCAGATATGGGATACTCTTTTACAACCGCTTCGGCCATCTTTGCACCCTTTTCGGCATGACAAAGCCCCCCTTTCGCCGTTCCTTCCTTAGACCGTCCGATGTCATGCAAATAGGCTGCGATTTGAACCACCTCCAGATCCGCACCCTCTATTCGTCCAATATGCAGACTTAAGTTACATACCCGCCGGGTATGTTCCCAATCATGACTGCCAGGGACATCCACAAAACACCGGGCTGAAAAATCGACGATGTCATCGAGGGTATAGGCCATGACAACGCCTCCTATCACCTTTCCCCAGCCTGTGCCACCCCAAAATCCGCCATTTGCTTTAGGAAAAAAAGAACGTTTCTGCCTTATTCCGGCGTGGAATTCCCCTGACGTGATGTCTTCTCCCAAACAAAATAGTCTCGCCCGGCACGGGTCGGTAACTACCATTTATTTTTGCACCCGACATGTGGTACATTGATCAGAATGCATGGCGTTGACGGTCGACACGCGTCCGTCCGACACGATAACAAAGCAAGATCTTGAAATAAGCGCTAACGGATTGGTCTTTTCGGCTGAAATCCGAAAAAGGGCTTATGGGCCGGTTACGGCCGTTGAGGACTGCGCATATGGCCAACCACCCCTCCGAGTCTGACATCACAAAGAACAGCCAGGAATGCCCTGACCCCGGACGGCAAGGTCAAACGGCGGGTGAATTATCCAACGACCCACCCATTTCCGCCTCCCGACTTCTGAACACCCTTCCCTGCCTTGT
>CAZHHS010000134.1:0-5626 GCA_964532395.1 uncultured Desulfobacterales bacterium
TTTTCAAACGCCTGGTCTGGCGACCGGTCAGGCCGTCGGGAACTCTCTCGACATCGGATCATTGGGTAGCGGAGGAACGATTACCATGACCTTGGATGCTCCCGTCCGGGACGGCCCCGGGTGGGATTTTGCCGTGTTCGAAAATGCCGTTAATGATACCTTTTTGGTATTGGCCTATGTGGAAGTGTCTACCAACGGTACCGACTTTTACCGTTTCGTCAATGATTCGCTAACGCCGGATCTGGTAAACGCTTTCGGGTCTGTCGACTGTACATACGTGGACGGACTGGCTGGTAAGTACAGGCAGGGATATGGGACCCCGTTTGATCTGGCAGACCTCGGTCTGGACAATGTCACCCATGTGAGAATCATTGATATCGTCGGTGATGGGTCCGACACCGATACCACCCGGGACCCGATCTATGATCCCTACCCGACCACCGGGAGTACCGGGTTTGACCTGGAGGCCATCGGCATATCAAATGGAGCGGCCTATCCGGGAGGAGGATTCTCTGCACCGGACCCTGTTTCTTCATCTGGAGCGCCGCCTGAAAATGGAGAGGCCGGCATCGGTGGCGGTGGGGGCGGTTGTTTCATCAACACATGTTTCTTTTGAAATCATGCCCGCCACAACACGACTCAATCCGCCGGCTTGCGGGGCAACGTTTCAGAGCCCTTATCCGTGCGTTTTTGTGTGCCCCGCCTTCTTTGCACCAAGCGTGTCCTATCTTCCGTAATTAACACCAATTGGTGGATAGTGGCCGACTCAATCCAACATGTGGACACGTGACCGACAGGCAGAATCTCTGGAGGGGTTGCTTCTGTGACCGTGGTGATAAGCTTTCCGTTTTCGATAATCCACGTTCCCCGGATGCGCGCTTTTAACGGATTAAGTGCGGAAGCATTCGTGTAGACGCTGGCGGCGGCGTGGCCATCGATAAAGTACGTGGTTTCTCCGCCTCCCAAGGGATGATCCGTCAATATCCACGTGCCGATAATTGCCGCCTTTAAGACGTCGTCCCGGTCATGGGACCGATGGGTTGCGAGGGATTGAGCATGTTCGGGGTGGACGATCTTTTTGCGATCGTCCGTGCTCTTTAAACTACCATTTCCGTGTTTGACTCGCCCCGGTGGCGTAAATGATTTCTCGCCGGTGTCATCCACTGTTTCGGGAGAAGTCGGAGCCTGTCCATCGGACAAATACTCGATTCCCTCCTTTATCGATGTAAACGCCACCCCAATGCCCTTTCGGTTCATTCGCACGATGTTTCCGGTCGCTTTGATTTGAAGGGTGTCGGGAGATGAACAGATTAGCCTGATGCTTGGGTCGTTGTCCCGTGCTGCCCGTTTGGCGTAAACATTACGAAGAATCATGTCGGTGTCGGTTTGCACAAACAGGCCTCCCAAGCTGCTATCGTGGGCGGACCCGTTGAAAATAAATTCGTCGATGCCGAACGTAACGGAGCCCTGAAGCGCGGTCCTCGCATACCGTCGGCGCTCTCGTCTTTTCACTAAACGCCTAAACGATTGCACAATACTCACGGCTTTGCACCTCGATTATCCATGGCCGGGGTTTATTCAAGCAATGTGGATGCCAGGCAATGAGCAAACGGGGGCGGAAATAAAGATAGTAGTATTAAATAGTTAGGTTACCCTTGGGTGGGGGTTTGACCGATAGCGGGCGGGGGTCGGAAATAAAATGCCAGATTGTGGTACTCACGGTAACACTTTTCAAGAAGTAGGGATTTCCTTCCCCCAAATAGGGGGCGGCACCTATTTACATATGCTTGGGCAGGCGGTACGGAAGAGTCAACTGGGTTAGAAGGCTTTCTCTCCGTGAACTTCCGTTTCAACCTTAAACCCCGAAAGGAGGAACAAGAAATGGAAACGATCACAGCGCCTGCCTTCCCTTCCGAAATCCCGGCAACCAGGACCACTGAGCGGCGGGAACATCCCCGAATCGAGGTTCAACCGGGGGTGATCAGCGCTCTTCAATTCACCGTGGTCGGACAAACCCTCGACATTAGCCGCGGTGGCCTGAAGTTTCAATACGTGGCCAGCCGAGATCGGTCTTCAGAGACATGCCGGCTCAGCATATCGCTTGTGGACAGAAGTTTCAATTTGGACATGATGCCGATCAGGCGGGTTTGGGATGTCGCCGTTCCCGAGATGTTTGCCCACGAAGGCATTACGACCCGCTATTGCGGGGTGTCGTTCGGGGAGCTCTTGGACTTCCAGATACTCGCCCTCCGATTTCTCATCCGAAATCATACCGTTTCCGGTGACCATACCTCGTAAACAGCGGGCTGAGAGGTTGCCGGCCGGTCTGAGCTTCGTGATGGTCACCGACCCCGCTTTGAATAAGCGGGATCGGCTTCGACAGTCCGTCTTTGGCGCGGGCATCTTTACGCTGGTGGGGAGCTTACCGGGACGCCCTCATAGGGGGTTCTTCTCCGGGCGTACTTCTTCTGAGGGCCTATCATCTCCTTCAATAACTGTATGCTACCTTTCTGGCCTTGATAGAGCCGCGACCGGGTGATGGCCATGCCGGCGATTTGGGCGAGTGCTTGAACGAAATTGACGTCGTCGAGGGTAAACTCCCAGGGCTGGGCGGTATACACTCGTAGTGCGCCGATTACGTGACCGGCCGAAATGATGGGAACCGACAAAATAGATGCAATTCCTTCCTTTTTTGCGGCTTCCGCATACTGGATTCTCGGGTCGTCAGTAACGTCATAGATGGCGACCGGGCCTTCCTTCAGCGATTCGGAGATGGATTTTAGCGCGCTCAAGGGTCCCTTGTTCAGGTACTCGTTGCTGAGTCCGTAAGATGCAGCGACTTTCAATTCGTGGCTCTTGCGGTTGATGAGGAAGAGGGTGCAGCCTTTCACATGCATGGCGGTGGAAATGCCTTCCACGGTCATCAACGCAACCTCTTCGGGATCCTTAGAGTGGGAAATGGCGTCGGTGATCTTGAGCAAAATCTCATAATTGGCTTGTTGCTTTTTCATGATCGCACCTCCCTAATCCGATTTGTCCAGTAGTGAAAACGAGGTTTGTCACAGTCCGGTGGTACCACTTGCGGGCCTCCGGTCGCTTAGGACCTTGCCGGAGGCCCATGTCGGCAGAGTTTCCGTGCCATCTGGTTCTCCCTTTCTTGGTTATCCCTTGTCCCAACCATAGGTTTCAGTGTTCCCTTCGCGTTGCAAAGCGAACTGTATCCCCAATGCCAGCACAGCCCATTCAGCCGGATTAATACAGTTTCATCATACGAACCCAAAATCTATCTGTAAATGGGCACAAATACGCATTTTGTTATAGGCAGAAGTGCCCATAAGGCGCTTGGTGAGAAGGGGTTGTTCAGATGGCGTTTTGGAAAGATTTTGAAGAATTTAAGCGGAAGAGACGTACCCACAACGAATGGCATATCGTACCAGATCGGCGGTCTTTCTGATATTCAACTTCTTCATAATGTTGGCTCGATGGTGTTGTGTCGTACGTATACTGATGAATAAGAGATCCGCGATTTCCTTGTTTGATTTTCCCTCTGCGATCAAGGTCAGAACCTCGCGCTCCCGCGTGGTCAGCGGATCCATATCCGGTCCGGATTCTCCCTGCTGGTACATCCGTATGACATCGTCGGTCAACGCCACGGATAGAAGCGGGGAGATAAAGGTGCCTCCGGAGCAAATGACATCGATGGCGTCAAAAAGTTCGGTATCGGCGTCTTCTTTGACCAAAAATCCTTCCGCCCCGGCGGATAAAGCATGATAAAGATACTTGGTGTCTTTGTGCATGGTCAAGATCAAGACCTTGATATTTTGATCAAACGCTTTGATCTCTCGGGTGGCTTCTAATCCCCGCAGTCCCGGCATCGAAATGTCCACGATGACGATGTCCGGGTGAAGTTCCCGGGCCATCTGCACCAGCTTCAAGCCGTTTCCTACTTCTCCCACGATTTCCAGGTGCTCCATGGTTTCTAAGAGCACCTTAATACCCTGTCTAAACATCAAGTGATCGTCGGCGAGGATGATTCGACACGGGGACATGGTGCTGCTACCCTTTCGTTGTCGGAATGACAAAAGTGGTGCGGGTTCCCCCTCCCGGGCGGGTGTCTATGGTCAGGTCCCCATTTAACATGCGTACCCGTTCATCCATGGCGGCCAGGCCCAGTCCTTTCCTCGGATCCCGTTTTTGAAGTGCTCCCAAGTCAAAGCCGCAACCGTTGTCTTCGAGGTGGAAGGCGACTTGCCTGCTTTCTTTCTTGATGCGAAGGGCCAAACGGGTGGCATTCGCGTGCTTTCCCACATTGGCGAGAATTTCCTGAAAGATTCTGTATATCGTAATTTCCGCCTCATGTGAAAAAAGCCCGTCGATATCGTCCATGTTGCTGTCCGTCGCGATTTCGTAATGACGGGTACTGTCGTCAACCAGATAATACAAGGCCGCCGTAAGGCCCAGATCCTCGAGTATGGGAGGGCTGAGATCATGGGACAACCGGCGAACGTTCTCAATGATGGTATCCGCGTAATGAAGTATTTTTTCGCAGTCCTCTTTCAACGGGGCCTGGGCATCCGGCAATTTTCGTTCCACCGCGCGCAGTTGGAGCTTGAGTACCGTCATGGCCTGTCCCAACTCATCGTGGAGTTCTATGGCGATGCGTTTGCGTTCTCTTTCTTGCGCTGTCAGTAATTGGGAAGAGAGAAACCGGAGGCTTTCCGTTGATTGCTTCAAGTCCCTTTCCATCCGCTTTCGCTCAGTGACGTCGACCACGTTGCCCAATACGGCAGGACGGCCCCGATAGTGGATCCGGCAATTGCGTCGCTTGATCCATAAGACGTTGCCGTTCCTCGTTACCCCGCGGGCCTCGTATTCGGAGGGCACGGGTTCTCCCCGAAGCCGTTTGTGCCTTCTGTCGTTGGTTAGTGTCCGATCATCCGGATGTACCAGCGCCCACGATTTCATGCCGATCAGCTCGTTTCTCGGGTATCCGAAAATGTCGGCAAACTTCCGGTTGGCAAAGACGATACGGCCGTCCTGATCGATGTAGATACCTGTCAGAGAGGCTTCCACGAGGCCGGCACAGGTTTCCTCAACTTGACTGAGATGGTCTTCGTCACAGGAATATTCGATAGGTGGGTCTTTTTTCGGTTTTGGCTTGGAGGCCGGTTGCTCGTATTCGGGCTTTCTCGACACGCCGGAGCCTCTTGCAGATAGACAAACGGGGAGACGGTATTTGTCTGCCTGTCGGTGAGTGGTATGGAAAAAGCGGCGGAAATGTCAGGGGAAAAAGCCTAGCTCACGAACTTCTTGATCTTATCAGCCTTGTCTTTCCATTGCCTGGCCTGTCTGACGCCCGGCACCTGCCCCACCACTTTATCCGTTACTTTCTTTCCGATTGAATCCGTCAAGGAACCCGAAGAGGCCTCTGCGGTTGATTCGGCCGCTTCGGACTCCCGGTTTTCGTTCTGTTCCTCGGCTACGTTCTTGGACGGGGTTTTGGTGGCACTGATTTCCTTCTTGGCGTTTCGTATCTCCTTGACTGTTTCCCCCAGTCCGGAGCCGATACTAGGGAGTCGCTTGGCTCCAAATATGAACAGGATGATCAAGGCAATAATCAAAATTT